>NZ_CP047346.1 GCF_011045815.1 Proteus vulgaris
TCTAAAGAAAATGAATTCATTAATAATAAGGGTGAATAATGAAAAGTTGTAAAATGATTACAGGAATTCTATTTTCATTAGTGTTATCCGGCTGTGCTAATAATGAAAATAGTAATTGGATATATAATAATGAGGCTTCAAAACCAGTGGTTGAAAATGGAAGTGAAGCTCTCAAAATTGCTAAATCAATAGGGTTGAATAATCTAGATGATGATGCGGATAATTACACAATCTTTGCTGTGTTAGTACCAAGTCAGAAAGGAAATTCATTAAAAAAAATTAAGGAACCTATTGTTGTAAGCGATACAAAAGGGATGGATCAGTTAAGAGAAATCATCTCACAAAGGTAACTATTCACCAAGGAGCTATTGACAGCAAATTTATGTGACTGAGTTAACTTGATCCCACATTCAACTTGAGTGATCTTTTTGTGGTGGCAATCTGGAGGTATGAATAAGAAAACATTACCTCCACCGCCAGATTTCGATTCGCCTGAAGAGGCGAAAGATATCATCCACTTTTTATGGAATAAGTTGGCTGAGCTTGAAGATAGGCTAAACCAAAATAGTCGCAACTCTTCTGTGCCATCATCTCAACAACCCCTGCATAATAAAGCTAAAAATACTTCGCCGAATCGGAATAAATCTGGAAAAAAGCAAGGAGCTCAACCAGGTCATAAAGGCCATCGCCGACTGCTTCACCCTGTTGAAGACAGTGCCTCGGTTGAGCAATACTTACCGAATAAGATATGCCACTGCGGTGGGTGTGTTATTCCAAATAGAAAACCTTATAAACGACACCAAATCTTTGACTTGCCAGATATCTCATACACGCTTGTTGAACATCAAATTTTTAAAGGCGAGTGCTCATGGTGTGGTGATAAACATCAAGCGGAGCTTCCAGAGTCTGTGCCCGATGTTCAAATGGGGCCAAATCTACATAGCTTTATCGCAATCCAAGCGACGCAGCACCACCAAAGCATAGGTAAAATACAATCTATGCTGAAAGACGTCTTCCAGCTTAACTTCTCAACAGGTGCAATATCTGCGGCGCAAGGACGAGTCACTGAATACTTAGCTGATACTCATACTCAAATTCATGACACAGTAAAAGCATCTAAACTGATTATGGCTGATGAGACTTCACATCAGCGCAATAATGATAAACGCTGGATGTGGGCCGCACTCAGCAATAACGTAGCCTTTTTCCAAATTAACAGCGGAAGAAACCAACATGCTGCCAAACGACTACTTGGTGAAGCGGTTTCACACCTTTTAGTGACTGACCAATATTCTGGGCGTTGTTGCCTAAATCCATTGAACCTTTTCCAAGTTCTGCGATCTGATCCTTTGTGATGGCTAGAACGGTGGTGACATGGGTAAAGCAAAAAAGAAGATAACTAACTGGGCGGAGTACAATAAGGCTCTGTGCAAGCGAGGGTCAGTTACGTTCTGGATAGATGACACCGCCATAGATGCGTGGCAATGCAAAACCCATCATGGCAAGCGTGGTAGAGGCTTTCAGTATTCAGACACAGCGATTGAAACTGCCTTGATGCTCAAGGGTATTTTCTCTCTGCCATTGCGTACACTTCAAGGCTTTATTGACTCGATCTTCGAGTTATTGGATGTTCCGCTGACGTCCCCTGACTACACCTGTATCAGCAAACGCTCGAAGACGGTTCAGATTAAATATCGCAATAAATCTAGAGGAGCTCTCCGACTTTTGGACTTTCTGGCGGTGAATATAAAATGTTCCGTAGATGGGCTGGCCGTCAATGTAATCCACCCTACCCTCTGGATTCCAAAGAATACCGCACACGCCTTCTCTCGGCTTCTTGATTCGATAGCGCAAACGGTAGATTTCTCGCACAGCATGAGTCGTCTCTAGGGTTAAAGACATCGCGACTTTCAAGAACAGTGGCGCTGCTTCATAGATCTGAAGATAGCTTTCATAATCTAAGTTGTGACGTGCTTTGGTGTAATCCTCTTTCGATAAACGTCTCTGTTTCTTATTAAGAACAAAGTTACTCTCTATCGCACTCTCATCAGCCAAATAGGAAAATATCTTTTTCAGATTGCTGATTTTTCCATTTAGCTGTCGATTATTGAGCTCAGCATAGTATTTACCAATGTGCTCATTGATATGCTGTAACTTCAGCGATTTTGTTAAGCACTTACCCATGTGCTCTTCCAACCTTTCGCAGTCACGTTCTAAGTTTCTAAAGACGTCTTTAGAGAGCTTCTCTTCCGCTTTGACACGGGCCAACACGACAAGAAGCCAATCCTTTAATGGCTTATTGAACTTATCTCTACGCCCTTTTGATATAGCTCTTTGAAATTGGGTTGGCTCATTAAGATCGAAGTCTTGCGTCAGTTCTGGCCTATTTTGCATGTTATAAACATATGCAGCTTGAATAGCCTCTTGCTCAGTTGTGCCACTAGGGAAAAGTCGTTTAACACCTTCAACTGTTGTAAAGCGAAAACGAAGCTCTCCCCTGTGGCTCATTCGTACAAGAAATGCTGGGTAGTTAGCCGTTTCTTTGCTTCTTGCTCGACCTACCATTACGACTCCAGAAATCTGACTCACTCTGAAATTCGATCGGCAGGGTTACCAACATCCTCGTCTATACAGACTAGGTATCGGCCTGTGGGGGTTCGAGTACCGCCCAGCTTCCCAATTTTTATCCAATTAATGATTGTGGCGCTGCACATACCAGATCCAGGATAAAACTCCTCAATGTACTGACTCGGTTTTAAATATCGGATTGCCATGTTCTTCTCCTCACATTTCAAATAATGAAAATTGCTTAAGAAAAACTATGCATGAAATTTTCGGTAAGATTTGTTTTGCGCGGCAATTGACCACAAAAGCAAATGAAGAAGAGATGCGTAAAGTGGCCGATGTCAGTCGCTACAGGGTGGACTTATACAATAATAGCAAATCTACAACCAATTGATTTATAAGTTTTTACTAATTAGAGCATTTTCGCATTTAAGACGTCACTTTAAGATACGAAATGCTCTATAAATTAATGCAAAACATTAAAAATCAATACCCTACAATTGAGCTTACTACCAACATCGGGCTTTCACCGTTTCTGGACTCCTCAAATAGACACCACCCACCTCACCCAACCCATCGCCTTTCTCACTACTCTTTCTTTTTTCTCTAACGATAGCGCTTCATGGCCGAGCGGTATTCACTGGGGCTGACGCGTTTATACGCTTTAAACTGGCGATTGAAATTGGCTTGGTTTGTATACCCCACCTTATCGCGAATCACATTCACCGGAACGTCGGTATGAGTAAGAACAGCGTGTATTCGACACGTGACGCGCTCATTTTCTTTTCACTTTTTGTTGAAAAGTGGGTTGACCTGTCTAAAGCTTCATAGTTTATCGTTCACTTCATCAACGCAGAGGATCCCAAGTTCATGTATCAAATTTCAGAGTTAGCGCAGCACGTCGGCTTGAGCCGTTCCACGTTACTCTATTACGAGAAACTGGGACTAATTACTGGCCGGCGACAAAGCAATGGCTACCGCATCTATTCGGACCACGATCGACAACGCATCAAACTGTTGCAGCAGTTACAGGCCGGTGGGCTTTCGCTCAAAGAGTGTCAAGCGTGTTTAGAAGGCAACATCGATAAACCAACGCTAGAAGCAAGGCTTGCGATCCTCGATGCGGCGATCACCGAAAAGCAGTCCGC
This sequence comes from Proteus vulgaris, assembly GCF_011045815.1. GTDB lineage: Bacteria > Pseudomonadota > Gammaproteobacteria > Enterobacterales > Enterobacteriaceae > Proteus > Proteus vulgaris_B. The sequence goes on from NZ_CP047346.1 coordinate 3,714, forward strand.
AAGAGAGCTTCTCGCCGCCTTACTTGGCAAGAGTTCAATGCGGCCATGGCATCAAAGCGTTGAACAAAGTGCGCCAGCGGCGCATTTAGAGTGGCTAATGAAACAAGGGTTTAGCGAAAAAAATGCCTTGAGGTTGAAATGGTTGTCCAAAGACATGAATGAACACGAACAGTACATGATTGATTTTGAGTCGATTTTCCAAGGCCTCGACAGACTGGGCCCCGGCGATGACGCTGACAGTTTACGCGCTTTGCAAGCACTGCCCCGTCATGACGGTAACTTATTGGAGATTGGCTGCGGTAAAGGGCCCACCACGCGCTTACTGGCACAGCACACCGCTTTCGACATTACGGCACTGGATAACGATGAATACAGCCTCAGCTGTTTGAAAGAAACCGTGGCAGGCCATCCATGGGGCCATCGAATCGAAACTTGCTGCGCCAGCATGACCGACATGCCCTTTGCTTCGGCACAATTTGATGTGCTTTGGGCAGAAGGCAGTGCGTACATCATGGGGGTGCCGCATGCTCTGAAAGCTTGGAAACGCTTTCTAAAACCTGAAGGCTACTTGGTTCTCAGTGATTTAGTGTGGCTGACCCACACGCCTGATGCCCAAGCCGAGCAGTTTTGGCAGGTTAATTATCCGGGGATGGTCACCGAGAACCAGCGGCTTAAAGAGGCAAAAGCGGCGGGTTACGAGGTGGTGGAAAGCTTTCCTCAAAGCGCGCAGGCATGGCGCAACTACTTGGAGCCGCTCAACGCAAAACTGGCGCAACTCAGCGAGGCAACGTTGACCTCTCAAGCGCTCAACGATTTACGCCGCGAGCTGCACATTCACCAACACTATTTAGGCCAATATGGCTACCACATTTGGGTATTCAAAAATAAAGGTTAATCATGAACATCAGACCAGAAACACCTGCTGACATCACCTCGATTGAACAGGTCACTTATCGCGCATTTGAAAACCACCCGCACCACGAACCGGGTGCGAAACCGACGGAACATCGCATCGTCGCGACACTGCGTGAGGCCGGCGCGCTGTCGCTCTCGCTCATCTGTGAAGACGACACTGGCATCATTGGGCACATCGCGTTCTCTCCAATTCACATTGATGGTGCCGCATGTGATTGGTACGGATTAGGCCCGGTCTCGGTGGTGCCAGAGCGACAAGGGGAAGGCATCGGTGGCGCGCTGATTCGTGAATCACTGTCCGTGTTGAAAGCCCAAGGCGCTCAGGGTGTCGTATTGCTTGGCGAACCGCAGTACTACCAACGCTTTGGTTTTCAATCTCAGCCCAACCTGACCTACCCTGGCGTGCCTGCGGAATACTTTATGGCGCTGTCGCTGGCAGACGCCATACCCTGTGGTGAGGTAACTTATCACGCCGCATTCTTTACACATTAATCGTTCGCTGTAAGCATCAACGAAGGCATGTTTCAGAGCATGTACAAAATTTCAGGGCATCTAACAAATGTCAGGACATACCCCACATATCAAACTCGGTTACGACGCTACGCGGCGGTACTCACTGTATTGTGCCAGCCAAAACGCCTCATCAATACGTTCCAACAATCGCTCTTCCGTTCTGTCGGGTGCTTTGCCCTGCGCCACCGCTTGTTTCGCGACCGCCAATGCAATGTGGCGCGACACCGCCTGAATGTCGCTCAATGGTGGCAGCAATCGGTCTCCCCCCGAGCGCATCGGCGACATCGACGCCAGCGCGATGCTGGCTTGTTGAAGCATCTCATTGGTGACGCGATTGGCGTTGGCACTGATCACCCCAAGCCCCACACCGGGAAAGATGTAGCTGTTATTACACTGCACAATCGGATAGCGCTGGCCGTCATACACCACATCATCAAACGGACTGCCGGTGGCTATGATCGCCTTGCCTTGTGTCCAAGTGACAATATCGGCGGGTGTGGCTTCCACCCGGCTGGTGGGATTAGACAGCGGCATCACTACCGGACGCTCACACCCGTGCGCCATGGCTTCAATCACCGTTTGGCTAAACAAACCGGGCACGCCCGTCACGCCAATCAGCACATCCGGTTTCGCCTGCTGCACCACGTCCAGTAAGCTGATCGCTTGGTGGTCATCCAACTGCCACTGCGCTCTTAACGAAGATGGCTGCGCCAAATTTTTCTGAAACGGCAGTAAGCTGGTCATACTTTGCTCCAGCAATCCCCAGCGATCCACCATATAAATCTGGCTGCGCGCCTGCGCTTCAGGCAACCCTTCCGACACCATTTGTGCGATCACCGCTTCGGCAATTCCGCACCCTGCAGAATCCGCACCAGCAAACACGATGCGCTGCTTGGAGAGTGGCGTCCCGGTCACATGCGCCGCCGACAACAAGGTGCCCACCGTCACCGACGCCGTACCTTGAATGTCATCGTTAAAACAGCAGCACTGATCGTGATAACGGTTCAGCAGTGGCATCGCATTGGTTTGCGCAAAATCTTCAAACTGGATCAGTGCATCCGGCCAACGTTGGCCAATGGCGTTCAGACAATCGTCGACAAACTCATCATACAGCTCACCCGTCACGCGTGGATGACGCCACCCCATGTACATCGGATCAGACAGCAGCGCTGAGTTGTTGGTGCCGACATCTAAGACAATCGGCAAAGTATGCTCTGGGTTGATCCCGCCACACGCGGTATACAACGCCAACTTGCCAATGGGAATGCCCATCCCGCCAATGCCCTGATCGCCTAAACCGAGAATGCGTTCGCCGTCAGTAACCACGATCACCTTCACCTCGGTGTTGGGCGCGTTGTTGAGCAGCTCGTCCAAATTATCGCGATCGGCGAGACTCAAAAACAAACCGCGATTGCGACGATAGATCTGCGAGAATTTCTGACACGCATCCCCCACCGTCGGCGTGTAGATAATCGGCATCATCTCTTCAATGTGCTGATTGAGCAGCCGATAGTAGAGCGTTTCGTTGGTGTCTTGAATGTTGCGCAGATAAATGTGTTGATCCATGGGCGACGCAAATACCGAAAACTGGTCGTACGCACGACTGGCCTGATCGTCGATGGATTCAATATTGGCTGGCAACAACCCCATCAAATTAAAGCTTTTGCGCTCTTCCAAAGTGAACGCGCTGCCCTTGTTCAACAGCGGCGTATTCAACAACGTGTTGCCCGCTTGGCGAATGAACATCTTCTTAGCCACGCACAACCTCCTCGCGATACAGCGCGATCGCTTCGTCGATGAGTGCATCGTTGCATCCCAAGTAATGCTTAGGTTCGCACGCGTCCTCAATCTCCTGCGCCGACAAAATCGCCGCCACGCATTGGTCTTGTTTTAATACGGCCACCAAGTCGCCCGATGCTGGGGCATTGGCAAGCGCCGCTTTCACTTTGGCGTAGCCTTCTCCGCGCCCCACTTTTTCTGCCGCTTTCATCATCACCGCCTCCGACATAATGAAACTGCGCGATGCGGAAAAATTCGCTCGCATCTTAGGCGCATCCACAATGAGATTGGCGATCAGGCGTTCGGCACGTTCAAGGGACGTGGCCACCGCCAACGACGCTTCAGGCACCAAGCTCCAGTTCAACACGCGCATCGAAGCAGAACGCACATCGTGCTGGTCCATCAAGTTTGGCGCGCCGCTGGCATACATCCACCCCATGCGTGACAGCGTTTGAATCATGTTCGCCGCCCGTGGGTTGGCTTTGTGTGGCATGGTGCTGGAGCCTCCGCCCGCTTCGCCTTCACGCACTTCACCCAACGAAGCGCGCCCCATGGTTTCGGTATCGTTGGCGATGCGGCATAACGTGCCATGGATGAGGGCGAAAAACTGAATCAACTCGGCAATGTGATCCAAACTGGCGTTGTTGAACCCTTTCGGCTCTTGCAGTGCGAGCCGATGAAACAGACGCTCACGAACCACTAACCCTTGTTCACCAATCGACGACAAATTCCCCACCGCGCCGCCATACATGCCGACGGTCACACGCGGATACAGCGCATCCAAACGCGCCACATGACGCGTGATTTCTTGCAGGTAACCGCTGACGTGCAGCCCCCACGTGGTGGGCAAGGCATCCATCGCATTGGTGCGAGCGACCATCACGGTGTGCTTGTGATCCAACGCCATCTGCGCCAATTGGTCGCCCAGCGAAATCAACTGGCCGCGCACAATATCGAGTGTCTGCTTAATGCGCATCGCCAAGCTGGTATCAAGCAGATCCTGCGTGGTGCATCCCCAATGGAGATATTTCTTCACCGCATCATCGCCCCGATCGGCCAATTGTTCCACCAGCGGTTTGATCGCCATGCCGACGATTTGTGTCTCTTGCGCCAAACGGGGCCAATCGATGTTCTCCACTTGGCACACCTGTTCAATGGCCGCCACCGCAGAGCGGGGAATGATCCCCAGTTCCGCCTGTACGTTGGCAATCGCAACTTCAAACGTTAACCACGTGCGAATTAAGTTTTCATCAGACCACACCTGCTTCATTTCTGCCTGCGTAAACAGCGGTGAATAAAGCATGGAGTCGAAAACGGAAGTATTTGAACCTTGCATATCAACTGTCCTACGCGCCGATGAATGTGATGAGAAGCACTGTGGCTAAGCCGCCCAGCATAGGAATGGTGGTGCGTTTCACCAACTCAATCGGTGGAATACCGGCCACGCCTGCACACGCGATCACCACCCCGGCCACTGGCGAGAATGAGCGGAAAATCCCTGCAGAAAGCTGCATCGGCATCGCAATCGCCGCAGTGGCAACACCCACGTTGGCTGCAACGTCTGGCGCGAGGTTGGAGAAGCTAAAGAACGCAGCGTTGCCCGAACCCGACATCAGCGCGGTCACGCCAATAATCGCCACCAGCATCACCACCATCATGGTGTAACCAAAGCCCAAATGGTCAGCCACGCCGAGCATGCCGGAGATAAAGCCAATCGCGCCCAAGCCCACTACAAAGGTTTGCGCCGCAATGATCAGCGACACCACGCTGGCAAACACATCGCCCATTCCTTGCAAATAGACTTTGAGTGACGCTGCCACCGCCTTGGCATTTTTCGAATACAGGTAATCACACAGCATGGCCACCGCGAGGCTGAAGAATATCGCGGTCACCACGTCGATTTTGATCGATGTGATGGCAAATTTACTAAAGGTCAGCAGCAGTACCAACGGCAGTACAGGCAAAATAGCAAACCACAATGGTGCGTCGCGCGAGGTGTCTTCTTTAGCTTGAAGTTCATAAGAAACACCATTGACTTCATCACGCTTATCAAACCATTTCTGACAAACAAAATGCAGCAGTGCAATCACCAGCGCCGAACAAATCCCAACGAACAGTTGGTGCTCCACAAAGTACGAGGCCGCATCAATGCCAATCACTTCCGCCGCTTTGTTCGATGCACCAGATGCGGGGCCTAAATCGAGACATGCCGTGGTCGCAAGCACCGCCGCAACAGAGGCAGGCGTGCAACCAATGCCAACCAACACGGGATAAAGCGCAACCAAAAGGAGCATCGCCAAACCGACCGCGCTGGGGATAAACACGTTCAAGAACTGGCCGAGAATGTAGGCTAACGCGAGAATGATGTAAGGGTTGTGAATCGCCGACAGCGGTTTGGTAGCGACTTTAACCAGTGCGTTTGCCGCACCGATATGCCCCATGTATTTGGAGAAGCCACCCACAGCCATGATGATCAACCCCAATTTCGCCAACGTTGACGATGAGATGCTTTTAATCACAAGGAAGAAATCGACGACCGTGGCACCGGATGTGCTGACGCCTTTCGGCAAAAATTCAGCGCCACCAGCAAGAACGCCGACCAGCATCATCAAGATACCCGAACCAAACAAGATGGCTTGTGTGTTGTATTTTTTTACGATTAGAAAACCTGCCCCAAATACAATTGGCAGAGCGAGCAGAGCGACCATAATTTTCACCTTTTTTATAGTATTATGTCGCTTACATCTTATTCCGCCCATGACCTAGACAATATGGGAATTAATTATTCTCTAAAAAAAGTGTGAAGCGATGGGTATATCATCGCCTCGCGAGCCTATCACTTTTTTATTTACCCCAAATCCTGCGTTTATTTTGAATCAAGAGGTTCAAGTATCACATACGATAGCGACATCGATCACACGCTAAAGGAAAAAATCCGTGCTCCATCAGGCATTGAGGCTCGAAAAACAGGGGCAATGGGAATTGTTCTTTCCCAGTCCCACTGTTTAAAAACCTCGGCAAGCCATTGAAAAAACAACATAAAAACTACTCAATTCGAACCCAACCCGTACTCATGGCGGGAAATGACATTTCTCATCGCAGCGAAAAACAAAGGCTGTTCACCGCCAAATATTTATGTGGGTCACATTATTAAACTTCTATTTCTCATTCATATTGGTATTTATTCTCAACACTCATTTAAAAATGCCACCTGCAATAAATTAACCCATCAAATCCAATTCAATTTTCGACCTTCATCAATATTTCGTTAGGGAAGATTTAATTCCCTTATTCATTCATGACGCGCGTTATTACGATGCATTTGTTTCTTATAACAAGCATGGAATACGCATAATGATAAAAAATAAACATCTATTGACTCTGCTACCTACCCTCTGCATCGCTTCGTTTGTTCAGGCACAAACTGTCTATGACGATGAAACCAATAAGCTGGATATTTATGGTCGACTCGAAGGTCAGGTGGCCAAAGGTGACGCGAGCTTCGCCGGTGAAAACGACTGGTTGGGGCGCATGAATGGCCGCTTGGGCTTCAACATGAGTCGTGAACTGGATGCGATCGACAACAGCCGCGTGGTCGGCAAAATTGAATGGCAAATTCGCACTGAAGTGAACGATTCACGCTTGGATGAAGGCGACGATCTGGAAGCGCGATACAGCTATTTAGGGATCGAACACGATGATTGGGGCATGGTGATCTTTGGCCGGACGAAGAACCCGCTCTATCAAGTCATGAAAATGACCGACAAATATAAGAACTACACGCCGGGCATTTATAACTTCGGCGTCTCATCTATCGACACGTCTTATAAATACAATCGTCAAGATGCCACGCTGCAATATAACGCCGAGTTTGGCATGCATGAAATTCAAGCCGCTTATGTGATGGGCAATGGTGAGAATGATCGCCTCGACCACGCCATGATGGCCAGTTATCGCCTCAACTATAAAGGCGACGGCTTTAAACTGTCACCCGCTATTGCGGTGAGCCAATTTAAGCGCCATGACGACAATACCGACACCAAACGCAAACAGCACGACCAAATCATGGCCGGGGTTGAGTTGTCGCCCAAATGGTCTTCTTGTGTCCCACCACACCAGAAGACCATTTGTTTTAGGGCGATCACCTTTCGGGTAAGCAAACACAACACAGAGCACACGCTGTGTTAATCTGCGGCGACATGAGGCAAGCGGTGACTGAATTTTATGAAAGATCCTCTCGATTTAACCACCTACAAACGGTTGGCAGAACAGCTCAAACCGTTTACCGAAACTGAAACGTTACTTCATTCATTTATTGTCGAACATTTCGAAGAGCTCTCTTACTACGGCATTATCGATTTGGCGCAAAAGGCGAAAGTGAGTAAAGCCACCATCGGGCGCTATCTCAATAAGCTTGGATACACCGGCTACGCCGCGTTTAAAAGCGCCCTGACGCAAGATCAGATCGCCCAAACCTTCGTCGCCCCCATCGAAGCCAATAAAGCACGCGCGATGGTTCAGGGCACCGATACCAAAGAAGAAGCGTCGCGCTATATTGGTAACGTGAGTCTGCTGATCGATCAATTTGCCGCAGAATTGAAAATTGATGAGTTGGAAGCGCTCGCCAAACGGATTGCCGACAAACGCCGCACCATTTACGTAGTCGGGCCCGCATCATCGCGAGCGCTGGCCATCCATTTCTCCACCCTCTTGAAATACAATCGCTCGGAAGTGGTGTTGCTGCCGTTGGATAAAGGTGAGCTGCCCAAGGCGTTGCTGGGTATTAAAGAAAATGACGTGTTACTGGCGTTCTCGTATTACCGATTCAACCCAGTGGTGTTGGATATCACCAAATACTTTCACAGTAAAAAAGCCTACGTCACGGTGGTGACCAACACCTATTCCAACCCGTACGCCATCTACAGCGACGCGCAATATGTGTTGCCGAGTGACGTCGATTCGATCTTCCACAGTCGAACCATTGGCTTTTTGTTCGTTGAATTGCTGCTGTTTTTGATTCAGCGTGAGTCGCGCAACGATGATAACTTCGAAGAGCTGGAAAGCTTGTTCAAGTTCTTCGGTACCTTTTCATCGCTTGAGTTTAAATAGCGCTTCCCCTCACACCGCATGATGACGCCATGAGCAGGTCCCGCGCCTGCCTCATAGCCTTGATTGCCGGTCTTTATGACTCGTCGGCGGCTTGCTCGGCAAGGGCGTGCGCCCGCTGAATTTTCATCGTAATCGCATCAATCAACACTTCGGCTTTGCGTTGATCACGCACGTAAAAGCGTTTCACAACCTGCCCTGAATCATTGTTGAGCTGCACGATGTACCACTCGTTTTGGCGGTACAGCATCGGCGTCTGCAATGCATTGAAATAGAGATGCACGTTTAAGCTTCTCTCTTTGGCGCGAATCGCAACGCCCCCGACGGCCACACTGCCGGAAAACGTCGAGTGGGATGTTGTGATCGTTTCGCGCACTACACCGTCATCCAGCATCAGGTACTCTTCCGTCACGACGATGGTTTCTGGGCGAAGATTGACTGGCTGCGCCATGATGACCTCTTCAATGATCACATCCGGCGACTCCTTCAATGCGCCGGGCTCTGGCGTATAAGGAATAACGTGAGTACTGCAGCCGCTCAGCACTAGCAGGGTAAAACTGACCAGCCAATGTTTGATGGACATCCCGTGCTCCTTTCTCGTAGTCGGCAATGACTCGACTATAAAGCACTCGCAAGCAAAATACTGCTTCTTGTGCTGCGGAATTTATCTAATCTTGCTTTAGGGACAAGGGCATTAGAACATTACCGCTTGACCTTCAACTTCACTTTAACCTTAAGATAAGCATCACACCCAGCGTAATTGAGGACATCCTGTATGCAAACCATCTTAGGCGCCAACGGTCAGATTGGCCGCGAGTTAGCTCTGAGCCTGAAACGCGACTTTACCAGCGAGATTCGTTTGGTCAGCCGCCACCCACAAAAAGTGAATGATTCAGACCAACTGATGGCTGCCGACCTGCTGGATCGCACACAAACTTCGCAAGCAGTAGCGGGCTCTGAAATTGTCTATCTCACCGCTGGCCTCCCCATGGATACGCAGTTGTGGGTGGAACAATGGCCGGTACTGATGCGCAACGTCATTGATGCGTGCATCGAACACGGCGCGAAGTTGGTCTACTTCGACAACACATACATGTACCCACAAACGGCCGCCCCGCAACGAGAAGATGCACCGTTTGAACCTTATGGCGCCAAAGGCAAAGTGCGGGCACAGATCACCACCCTCTTGCTTGATGCCATGCATCAAGGCCAACTTGACGCCATGATTTGTCGCGCGCCGGAGTTTTATGGCCCGGGGAAAACCCAAAGCATCACCAACAGCACCGTCATCGATAACCTGTTGGCAGGCAAAGCCGCCAAGCTATTTATTCGCGATGATGTCAAACGCAGCCTGATCTACACGCCAGATGCCAGCCGAGCGATGGCTCTACTGGGCAACACGCCCGATGCGTATGGTCAAACGTGGCATCTACCTTGCGATGATGAACGCCTGACGTATAAAGAATTCGTCCAGTTGGCAGCGAAAACCTTTGGCGTCAAACCAAACTATCGTGTCCTCAAGCCTTGACTGCTCTGGATCGCGGGGAAATTCAACCCAACCGTGCGCGACGCGGCTGAGCTGCTACCTCGCTATCACGTCGACAACGTGTTTATTTCCGACAAGTTTAAGCGCCGCTTCCCCGAATTTACCGTGACACGTTTTGAACAAGGATTGGCAACCATTGCGCAAGAGCGCCAAGCGTCCTAAACATCAAACCCAAACCTCCCCCCGAACTCACACGGGAGCGAGCAAGGCCGATTGGAGAAGATTCGATGACCACCCAAACACCCACTAAGCGCTGGATGATTTACGGCGCCTACGGCTATACCGGAGAGCTCATTGCCCGCGAAGCCGTCAAACGTGGCCTAACGCCCATCTTGGCTGGGCGAGATGCAGAAAAAACTGAGCGGTTGGCACAAGCACTTCACTTGGAAGCAAGAGCATTCGCCTTGGATGACGACGCCCTTGTGGTGGAACAACTACAAGATTGTGCATTGGTTCTTAACTGTGCGGGGCCATTTTCGTCCACCGCCCATAAAATGATGTCTGCATGCTTAAACGCCTCGACCCATTATCTGGATATCACAGGCGAGATTGACGTGTTTGAATGGGCGCAATCACATCATTCACACGCCCAAGCGGCCAACGTCATTTTATGTCCTGGTGTCGGGTTTGATGTCATTCCGACCGACTGCGTGGCAGCGGCCTTGAAAGCGGCATTACCAGACGCCACACACTTAAGCCTTGGGTTTGACTCTCGATCCAGCTTTTCTCCAGGCACCGCAAAGACGTCCGTCGAAGGCTTGGCACAAGGAGGGAAAGTTCGTCGTGACGGTCACATCATCAACGTACCGCTCGCCTACGAGGTACGAACCATAGATTTCGGCGATGGCGAAAAACCCGCCATGACCATTCCTTGGGGCGATGTTTCAACCGCTTATCACACCACGGGGATTGAAAACATCGACGTCTTTATTCCCGGCTCGCACGCCATGATCGCCAATGCCAAACTCGCCAACTACCTGCGTCCATTCCTTGGCTTGCGTTGGGTTCAGAATGTGATCAAGGCTCACATCGCACGAACGGTTCAAGGCCCCAATGAACAAACGCGCTCATCCATGCCAACGTATGTGTGGGGGGAAGCGACGAATGCCCGTGGGGAACACAAAACTGCGCGAATACAAACGGCCAACGGCTATAGCTTAACCATCACAGGCTCACTTGCGGTGGTCGACTTCGTATTACAACAAGCGCCAGACGGCGGCAGTTATACGCCAGCGCGTTTAATGGGAGCAGAACTGGTCACGCAACTGCCCGAGTCTGGACCACTTGTCATCTGTTGAAGACCAACCGTAACAGGTCAAGTGGCAAACCTTGGCGCATCGTCAGAACGCATTTCTGCCTGTATTCAGCCCAAAGGAAGCGCTGCAAAATGTGGTGTATATTAAGTAATGAATCACCGGTCTTCGTTAAACGTATCCGCGCGCGTCAATTTGCGCTACGTTCAAAGAACCCCCTCGCTTGGAGAAGAGCTATGGCTGATATCATCGATTACTCACTCAATGAAATTCGTCTTGAACTTAGAGAGCGCTTGACCACATTGCTGGCGGCTTCCTCACTCGCACAACAAGCTTGCCTTCCTCGCCTCACCACACTCATCACCTATTATTTGGTGTACGAAGAAGGAGAATTGAGTTTTGAGCACTTCATTGCCCAGCTCAGCAAACCGGAAAATCAGTGGCGCTGCTTTATGATTTTTGGATCGTCCTTACCCGAACACGAACTGCACGAATTGCTCGAGACCTCGGTTCAGCATCAAGAAGAGCTGGACGACATGATGGTGTCTCTGGGGATGTACCTGCCCTAACTAACCGTATCATCATGCCAACATTCGCCATGTAGCTATTGACTCAACTGGCCTTAAAGTCTTTGGCGAGGGTGAGTGGAAAGTGAAAAAGCATGGCGCAGAAAAACGCAGAACATGGCGTAAACTACACTTAGCTGTTGATGTGGATACTCACGAAGCTGTTAGTGCGCAAGTCAGCCTTGTAAATGTTGGCGATAATGTACCAAAGAGCAAAGCCTGTTTTATCCCAGTACAACACTTTGACTTTATCGCACTGTTTGTTGGTGAACAGGAACAGTGCGCCGCTGCCCAAGGGCAAGTCGGTGTCATTTTAGATAATCGCAGCGAGGCCGTTGATGGACTTTCTAAAATCGACGCTTTCGCGATAGAGATAGATTTCGGGAGCACTGAGCATACGTTTCATGACAGCGCACCGATAAGTTCTGCAAGATAGGTCGCTGGCGTGCCTTGTGGGATGCTCAGTTCAACATCATGGACGAGCAGGGTCATATTGGCAACGGCAAGGTGAGTGGCTTGATACTTTGTGGTCTTTTCAACGACTTCTGCTTTAACAAAGCCAACCGTGTTCGGTTTTTCGATGTGCTTTAACTGTTGGCGCTTAGCGTAAAAAGTGGAGAGGCTCAGTCCGTTACGTTCACAGAATAATCGTTGTGATAGCTGGCTGGATTCATAGCGTTCGAACAGGGTTCGCCATTCTTGGTTAGTGCGTCGTTTGGCCATTTCAAATCTCCTTTGCTCCTTTGGGTTGGAGGTTTGATCTTATTATTCGGGCTAGACGATTAGAATGCGGGGTTTATGACGCGCTTACAATATATCCAAATGATTTTGTTGAACACGACAGGGAGCCCAGAGCCCATTATGAAGCGGAACGCACGCTGCGTGGCTATGTGCTATGGCGCAAACGGAGCTACGGGGTGTGTCGTGGGGAGTTGTTTCGTCAACGGATACTCTCGTTGGTGGAAACTGCCAAACGCTTGGGGCGTGCTGCCCCCAGGAGTGGCTGCGCGCCATCGTCCGAGCCTGCATCGAGAAGACGGATTACCCGATCCCATCAGAGTTGTGTAGTCTGAATAGGGGTTTCAGTATGGCGAATTTTATACTATTTTATGCTACTTAAACCCTTTTTGTTATGGTTAGACCAAGTTAGACTGTGTTTCATCTTGGTTTGTTACCCAGGGAAGGTGCGAACAAGACATGTTATTAGCGCAAACCGCACTGAATTGTTTCTCTGAATTATAATTTAAATCTAAGAAGGTAAATTATGAGCTATCGTATGTTTGATTACCTGGTGCCGAATGTGAACTTTTTTGGCCCGAATGCTATTTCCGTCGTGGGCGAACGCTGCAAACTGTTGGGCGGTAAAAAAGCGCTGCTGGTGACTGATAAAGGTCTGCGAACCATTAAGGACGGCGCGGTTGATAAAACCCTCGAACATCTGCGTGAAGCCGGTATTGACGTGGTGGTGTTTGACGGCGTCGAGCCAAACCCTAAAGACACCAACGTGCGCGACGGCCTGGACGTTTTTCGTAAAGAGCAATGCGATATCATCGTTACCGTCGGCGGTGGTAGCCCGCATGACTGCGGTAAAGGCATCGGCATCGCAGCGACGCACGAAGGCGATCTCTATAGCTATGCCGGGATTGAAACCCTGACCAATCCGCTGCCGCCGATCGTCGCGGTGAATACCACCGCCGGTACCGCCAGCGAAGTCACCCGTCACTGCGTGCTGACCAATACCAAAACCAAAGTGAAGTTTGTGATAGTCAGTTGGCGCAACCTGCCGTCGGTTTCCATTAATGACCCACTGCTGATGCTCGGCAAACCTGCGCCACTGACTGCGGCAACAGGAATGGACGCCCTGACCCACGCCGTTGAGGCCTATATTTCAAAAGATGCCAACCCGGTTACCGACGCCGCCGCTATCCAGGCAATTCGTCTGATCGCCCGCAACTTACGCCAAGCCGTAGCACTGGGCAGCAACCTGAAAGCTCGCGAGAATATGGCCTATGCCTCTTTGCTGGCGGGTATGGCCTTCAACAACGCCAACCTTGGCTACGTTCACGCGATGGCGCATCAGCTTGGCGGTCTGTACGACATGCCGCACGGCGTAGCAAATGCCGTCCTGCTGCCGCACGTGGCGCGCTATAACCTGATCGCTAATCCGGAGAAATTTGCCGACATCGCGGAGTTTATGGGTGAGAACACTGACGGTCTGTCCACCATGGATGCTGCCGAGCTGGCGATTCGCGCCATCGCTCGCCTGTCAGCCGATATCGGTATTCCGCAGCATCTGCGCGAGCTGGGCGTCAAAGAAGCCGATTTCCCGTATATGGCGGAAATGGCGCTGAAAGACGGCAATGCCTTCTCCAACCCGCGTAAAGGGAACGAGAAAGAAATTGCCGAGATCTTCCGTCAGGCATTCTGATCAATAAGGGGGCGCAATGTCACTTTCATCACCGGGCGTACATCTGTTTTATCACTCACTCTGGCAGGATACGCGCGTGCTTGATGAACTATGCTGGGGGCTGGAAGAGCAAGGCGTCCCTTGCCGGACAATCTGTTGCGACGAGCATGACTGCGCGCTGGCCCTCAGCAAGCTGGCGGCTAAGGAAGGTGCGAATAAGCGGGGAAATTCTTCTCGGCTGACTCAGTCATTTCATTTCTTCATGTTTGAGCCGTTTTTTCTCCCGTAAATGCCTTGAATCAGCCTATTTAGACCGTTTCTTCGCCATTTAAGGCGTTATTCCCAGTTTTTAGTGAGATCTCTCCCACTGACGTATCATTTGGTCCGCCCGAAACAGGTTGGCCAGCGTGAATAACATCGCCAGTTGGTTATCGTTTTTCAGCAACCCCTTGTATCTGGCTTTCACGAAGCCGAACTGTCGCTTGATGATGCGAAATGGGTGCTCCACCTTGGCCCGGATGCTGGCTTTCATGTATTCGATGTTGATGGCCGTTTTGTTCTTGCGTGGATGCTGTTTCAAGGTTCTTACCTTGCCGGGGCGCTCGGCGATCAGCCAGTCCACCTCGGCCAGCTCCTCGCGCTGTGGCGCCCCTTGGTAGCCGGCATCGGCTGAGACAAATTGCTCCTCTCCATGCAGCAGATTACCCAGCTGATTGAGGTCATGCTCGTTGGCCGCGGTGGTGACTAGGCTGTGGGTCAGGCCACTCTTGGCATCGACACCAATGTGGGCCTTCATGCCAAAGTGCCACTGATTGCCTTTCTTGGTCTGATGCATCTGCGGATCGCGTTGCTGCTCTTTGTTCTTGGTCGAGCTGGGTGCCTCAATGATGGTGGCATCGACCAAGGTGCCTTGAGTCATCATGACGCCTGCTTCGGCCAGCCAGCGATTGATGGTCTTGAACAATTGGCGGGCCAGTTGATGCTGCTCCAGCAGGTGGCGGAAATTCATGATGGTGGTGCGGTCCGGCAAGGCGCTATCCAGGGATAACCGGGCAAACAGACGCATGGAGGCGATTTCGTACAGAGCATCTTCCATCGCGCCATCGCTCAGGTTGTACCAATGCTGCATGCAGTGAATGCGTAGCATGGTTTCCAGCGGATAAGGTCGCCGGCCATTACCAGCCTTGGGATAAAACGGCTCGATGACTTCCACCATGTTTTGCCATGGCAGAATCTGCTCCATGCGGGACAAGAAAATCTCTTTTCTGGTCTGACGGCGCTTACTGCTGAATTCACTGTCGGCGAAGGTGAGCTGATGACTCATGATGAACCCTTTTTCATGGCTCCAGATGACAAACATGATCTCATATCAGGGACTTGTTCGCACCTTCCCTAGCCCAGTGAGTTTGTTCAACGCCTTTATCATCGCGTAAGTTTCTCCTACCTGACCGTTATAATTTCGCAGGCTCAATCTGCCACCAAGTAGTTGCTTCACTCGGCTTTGTTTCCTAAATCGCGCCAACACACAAAGCTCCCCCCTGCTGTTCACGTATTAGACAAAATACTGTGTTTCAGGCATACCTAGCTTAGTCAGTTTGTTTAATGCTTTTATCATGGCGTAAGCCTCCCCGACTTGAGCATTGTAATTTCTCATGCTCAAGCTGCCGCCGAGCAACTGCTTTATCCGATGCATGGCGGTTTCAGAGATTGAGCGACGATGGTAGCCATAGCGTTTCTTCCACTTTTTATTTGAGCCGTAAAGCTTTTGAAAACTCACGGCTAAATTGCGTGGATGCCCTTGTTTCCAATAGGCTGCACCATCGCGTGGAGGAATAAGGCTAAAGGCCCGTTTACGGCGGATAACCGTGTGACATTCTCGCGTATCATAGGCACCATCTCCTGAAATCGTATGGATTTTCCGGTAGGTTTGATTAAGCAAATTTGGCAGCACTTCAGCATCTGTCACATTCGATAAACTGAGCTCAGCCGCAATAATCTCGTGAGTATGAGTGTCAACGGCAATATGCAGTTTTCGCCAAACTCGGCGTTTGCCATCCGTACCATGCTTCTTCACTTTCCATTCTCCTTCGCCATAGACTTTTAGCCCTGTGGCATCGATAGCTAAGTGCTCAATAGCGCCCCTTGTCTTAGTTTTAAAGGAGATGTTAACTGTCTTAGCGCGTTTGCTGATACAGGTATAATGCGGGCAAACTAATGGTACGTTTGCCAGTTTAAATACCGAATTGATAAAGCCTTGTAGGGCTCGCAATGGCATAGAAAAAACACGCTTAACCATCAGTGCGGTAGTGATCGCCAAATCACTAAACACAAGTGGCCGACCTTTTTTGCTTGGCCCTGTTGTCGCTTTCCAAGTAGCGATCGCTTCCTCATCAATCCAGAAGGTCAATGAGCCACGGTTAATCAAGGCTTGATTGTACTGTTTCCAGTTGGTTGTCTTATAGCGAGGCTTTGGCACGGTTGATTAGTGGAGCTGTGAATGATGCCGATCTGATCACTGATTACAGATTTAGTTCCATCGATTTAGGAAACAAAGCCGACCGTATCGTGTCCTTCACGGGTGTCTGGCGGTGACATAGCGACAACCGAAGTCACCTTGCCAATTTGGTCAAGAAGCTTTTTGTATTGGATGGCAGACGCTTTTGAGTCACAAGCAAGCTGACCCTTTAAACCTTGGCGTTTGAAGTTTTGGAAATGGTCAGAAATATCATGAGCGATAAGTTCAATACGACCCTCGGTTTGATAGATTTGACCTTTCTGAGCGAACTTCTTCTTCAAATCGGTACGTTGTTTTTCGGTCAGCTTATCGGTGATGCGGTCGAACCAAGCATCAAGCGCTTTGTCGTTGGTGCTTAACTCGGGAACACGCTCTTCATATAGTAAGGGGGTAACGGTTTTATCTTCCACCGCCTGTTGCATGGTGTACGAGTGAATGATTTTACCGAATTTGTTTTCGGTCTTGTCATCTTGCAGCAGTGGTGTCCCCGTAAAGCCAATGTAAGCGGCTTTTGGCAGCGCCTGTTGCATTCGAATGTTGTTTTCACCGTTTTGGCTGCGGTGGCCTTCATCAACTAGGACAATCATGTCAGGGCTGTCGTTATAACACTCTGGCAGTTCAATCGCGGTGCCAAACTTGTTGATGATGGAGAAGATGATGCGCTCGTTGCCTTTGCCGATTTGCTCCGCTAAGCGGCGGCCTGTGGTTACCATGGCTGTTTTACGATCTTTTTCAGACAGTGCACCGCCAAATGATTGGACACCGCTTTGCCGTCGCTGCTCGCAGCAGCCAGCTTCATGGCCAGCGCCGCCTCGTGAGTCTGCGCGTCAAAGTTTCTGAACTTGGTCGCATCAGCGCCGAGGTAAGCAAGGATGCGCATTTTTTCAGTAAGCGGTGGCTCGGGGTGTGCAGCAACTTTTGGGGCGAGCTGAACGACCTGAACCCATTCCTCCTGCGAAATCGCACCGGTAATAGCCTACATGTTGCGCCCGAGTTCCTGCATGATCTTGCGTAGCGCCAGTGGCTCAACCTGGGTAGCGTCACCAGCCCAAGCTGGCAACTGAAAACCCCATAAAAGCAGGCAGGCCGTAACGGTCAGGGTGATAGTTCCAAATGCGTGGCTGTGTTTGCGGTGGGTCATGAAATTCTCCTGTAATTCAATCGTTCTCTCATTCGAACTCCCGCCCTTCGCCAGCTTCCTCATGGGTCACGCCGTCGCGGATGTGGTAGATGCGCTTGAATGTGGGGATGATCTTTTCGTCATGGGTGACGACGATGATGGCGGTCTCTAACTTCCGGGCCATGTCGTTGAGGATGCGGATTACAGCCATGGCGCGCTCGGAATCCAGCGGCGCAGTAGGTTCATCGGCCAGGATCACCGGCGGACGATTGACCAGTCCGCGCGCGATGGCGACCCGTTGCTGCTCGCCACCGGAGAGTTGCGAGGGCATTGCGCGAGCTCGGTGTTGCACATCAAGCGCTGTGAGCAATTCCAGTGCCTTCGCGCGCGACTCTCCATTCGCGACGCCTGCAAGCATCGGCAGCAGCGCCACGTTGTCGGTGACATCGAGAAACGGAATCAGGTACGGCGCCTGGAAAACGAAACCGATCTTGTCACGCCGTAAGGCGCGCAGGTCGCGGACTTTCCAGCCATCGGCGTAGATCACTTCATCGCCCAGCGTCATGCGACCGGCGGTCGGTTCGATCACCGCACCCAGACACTTGAGCAGCGTGCTCTTGCCGGACCCGGAAGGGCCGATCAGTCCCACCACTTCACCAGGCGCAACATGCATATTCACGTCTCTCAAGGCAAAGACAGCGGTGTCACCATCGCCATACCGCTTGCTTAAACTTTCGATGTGTATCCCTTTGCCACTCATCTCAACCTCCAATGGCTTCGGCCGGATCGACCTTGAGTGCCATGCTAATGGCGACGAGGCTAGCTAGAACGCAGATCACGAGCACAGCAAAAAAACCGGCGACAGAATCCATTGGCGTGAGCAGGACATATTTTGGAAAAGCCGGTGCTGAAAAGGTGGCTGTGATCTTGCCGACCACGAAGCCAATCACGCCCAGGGCGAGCGCCTGCTGCATGATCATCGCGGCGATGGTTCGGTTGCGTGTGCCGATGAGCTTCAACACCGCGATCTCACGGATTTTGTCCATCGTCAGCGAATAGATGATGAAGGCAACGATGGCCGCGCTAACGATGGCCAGAATCACAAGGAACATGCCGATCTGCTTGGCCGAGGTGGCGATCAGCTTGCCGACGAGGATGTCTTCCATCTGTGCCCGGGTGTAGACCGTCAAACGCTTCCAGCGCTGGATGGATTCGGCAACCTCGTCCGGCGCATGACCAGGTTTCAGAGTGACCAGCACGGTATTGACGAACGCGTTGCTGCTCTGTGAAGCAATCACGGCATCCAGCAAACCTGGATCACCGGGTCGATTGAAGACCGGGTTGGCTTCGGTGCGACGCCGGCTTTGCCAGATGGCATCGTTGTCCTTGAGGAACTGGGCCTCCTGGGCATCTTTGAGCGGAATGAATACCATCGGGTCGCCGCTGGACGACACCATGCGCCGTGTCAGCCCCACGACGGTGTAATGATTGCGGCGAATGGCAAGACGATCTCCCAGTTTGAAGCCGGTGGCGATGTCGGCCACAGCCTCGTAGTGACCGCGCGTGATCTGGCGTCCAGCGACGAGATAAGGAGGCCATCCGGGTGTAGCCCCCAACGCACCGGGCGCGATGCCGACCACCATGGTGCGTACATCACTCTCGCCCTTGCGTACCTGCATGGTCAGGTAGGTCGCGTTCGCTGCCTGTGAGACTCCCGGCATGGCGAGAATGGCGCGATACACGTCATCGTTGAGGCTGGACGACTCCGCATAAGGACCCAGAGTATCCTTTTGCACCACCCAAAGGTCAGCGCCACTGTTGTCGAGCAACGCCTTGCCGTCGTCCACCATGCCTCGGTACACCCCAGCCATGACTAGGGTGACGCCGATCAGCAGACCCAGACCGATGCCGGTGAAGACGAATTTCCCCCAGGCATGGAGAATGTCGCGGCCGGCCAGGCTGATCATCGTGAAACTCCCGGGATATGCTCGACCACATGGATGCGGCTGCGCGCCGTCAGTGCCTTTTCGCTATAGGTCACAACCTGGTCCCCATTCTTGAGCCCTTCGCGCACCTGCACGTAACCATTGAGGTCGGAAGTGCCGAGCTTGACCGGGGAGAAATGCAGATCACCATCCACGATTTGCCAGACACCAACTTTATCGCCTTCACGCTGGACGGCAGCGTTGGGGATCAGTGGAGCGGCCGGGAGCGCCGGCAAGTCAACCGTGACTTCGGCCAGTTCACCCACTGGTGGCAAAGGTTCTGGTTTGTTATCGAATGTCACCTTGGCAAGCGTTTCCTCGGTTACCGCGTCGGCCTTGGGTTCCACCCGCAGCACGCGACCTTTCAAGGTCTGGCCACCACGCGAACGCAGGACGATATGAGCCGGCAGCCCCCCAGCCAGCCCCGATGCGCTGATCTGGTCGAAGCGCACATTGATCCACAAACTCTTGGGGTCGATCACTTCCACCACGGCCTGGCCCGCGACGATGGTCGTGCCGGGATTGGCATCGCGCACGGCGACTACACCGTCGACCGGCGCGATCAGGCGCAGATTGCTCCGCTGCGCGACGAGTGCTTCGTGGTCGGAGCGTGCCCGGGCAATATCTTCCCGAGCGGCGGATAGGGCGGCATCGGCGATCTGCAGTTCCTGCCGCTTGGTGGTGACGATTTCCTCGCTGGTCGAGCGCACCGCAAACAATTGCTCATAGCGGCGCGCCTGGGTTTGCGCGTAGGCTTGCCGGGCTTCTGCCTCACGCAAAGCCGCTTCCGCCCGCTTGAATACAGACTCCTGTGAGCGCACCCGATCATCAAGGTCGACCGGCTCCATCTCGCCGAGCACCTGTCCGGCCTTGACCTGGTCGCCTACATGCACCTCCAGGCGTTTGACGCGCCCGGCAAACGTCGGCCCGATCTTGTAGGTGTAGCGCGCCTCCACCGTGCCGATGCCGAACAGCGCCGGTGTGATAGCCCGTGATTCCACGCTTGCCACCGTCACAGCGACCGGGGCGAGCGGCCCTGATCGCAGACCGACATAAATAAAAAGCACCAGCAAAGGAATGATGACGGCAAGCAGTGCCAGGGTGCGGCCTTGCAAGGGTAACTTTTTCATTGCGCACTCCTTATGCCACGTCGATAAATTGCAAAGACGCGCGGCGCATCGCGGTGCATACGTCCCACATCACCCGCCAACAGCGATTGCATGACCAAGCCCTGGATCGTGCCAATGAACAGCGTTGCCGCCGCCTCGTTGTCAAGCGAGGGAGACAACTCG
This sequence comes from Proteus vulgaris, assembly GCF_011045815.1. Taxonomy (GTDB): domain Bacteria; phylum Pseudomonadota; class Gammaproteobacteria; order Enterobacterales; family Enterobacteriaceae; genus Proteus; species Proteus vulgaris_B. The sequence goes on from NZ_CP047346.1 coordinate 24,711, forward strand.
CCGCTGGCCTTGCCTTTCTCGATGAGACGATGCAAACGTTCGCCGTAGCGCTGAATCAAGGTTTGCACCATGCGCTTGGCCGGTGTCGATTCGGCACGCTGAAGCTCACCAAACATCATTCTTGGCACGCCTGGGTGCTCAGCTACGAATTCGATGTGACTCATGAACATCGCCTCCATGGCTGCCAAGGGCGACTCGATTCCTTGTGCGGATCGATCGATTCTGGCTAATAGGCGTTCTGCTACCCACTCCATGACCGCCTGCCAAATGGCTTCCTTGTTCGGGAAGTGCCGAAACAGCGCACCCTGGGTCAAGTTCATGTGTTTAGCGATAGCCGCAGTGGTTATCTCGCTTGGGTTTTGTGAACCGGCAAGCGCCACGACGGACTCGACAGTTACGGCACGACGTTCATCGGCCGGCAGATGCTTTGGATGGGTGTCCACGAGCACTCCTTGCAAGATAGTAATTGATTACTATCTTACCACAAGAGGCAACTAAAACAAGAGAAAACCCGACGTACTCGTCAATATCTAGAGTCTGCAATGGGCTTAACGTGCTTTATTTTCCGTTTTCTGAGACGTCCCCAGTACTCGATTGCCGACTACCAGCTTGCGATTAAACTGCTTAGGATTCCATGAATAATGAACGGATGATGGTATTTGAGTGCTTTCACCTGAGAGGCTTTGCAGAGATAGGTTGTCCATCTCAAAATCGACCCCTTTCATCTTTAATATCTCACGCATCAGGGCATCGCTTCCCCCTGGGTTAGTAGGCATGGGTCTGCCTGTTAAGCTGTTAATCCTTGCCTTGGTATACAAGCCATAGCCAAGCTTTATTAGGGAAGGTGCGAATAAGTCCGAGATGTGAGATCATCGTGTTGTAACCTGAACCCAGAATGAGTAACCGGATGAGCCAGCAACTGACTTTTGCCGACAGTGAGTTTTCCAGTAAACGCCGCCAGACCCGCAAAGAAGTTTTCCTTGGCAGAATGGATGACTTGCTTCCCTGGGACAAATTACTTGGCGTTATCGAGCCTGTGTATCCCAAGGCCGGTAATGGTCGCAGGCCCTATCCGCTGGAAACCATGCTGCGTATTCACTGCATGCAGCAATGGTACAACCTGAGCGATGAGGCCATGGAAGATGCCCTCTATGAAATCGCCTCCATGCGCCAATTTGCTCGCCTGTCACTGGATAAAGCCATTCCAGACCGCACTACCATCATGAATTTCCGGCATTTGCTGGAGCAGCATGAACTGGCCCGCAAAATCTTCAGTACCGTTAATCACTGGCTAGCAGAGTGTGGCGTTCTAATGACCCAGGGCACCTTGGTGGATGCCACCATCATTCAAGCCCCCAGCTCTACCAAAAACAAACACAACAGCCGTGATGAAGACATGCACCAGACCAAGAAAGGTAACCAGTGGTACTTCGGCATGAAAGCGCACATTGGCGTGGACGCCAAAAGTGGCCTGACCCACAGTCTGGTGACCACGGCGGCTAACGAGCACGACCTCAATCAGGTTGGCAAGTTACTGCATGGCGATGAAGAATTTATCTCAGCCGATGCTGGTTATCAGGGGGCCGAAAAGCGCGATGAGCTCAGCGATGTCAGCGCAGACTGGCTTATCGCCAAGCGTCCCGGCAAAGTGAATGCATTGAAGCAACACCCGCGCAAGAACAAGCTGGCCATCCGTTACGAATACCTGAAAGCGAGTATCCGAGCGAAGGTTGAGCATCCATTTCGGATAGTAAAATGTCAGTTTGGTTTCGTCAAAGCCAGGTACAAGGGGCTGGCTAAAAATGACAGTCAACTGGCGATGTTATTCACCCTGGCGAACCTGGTTCGAGTTGACTAATTGATACGGGCACAGGCGAGATCTACCTGAAATGAGGAAATTGGCCTGAAACAGGGCCAAAATCAGCCACGAAGAGACGATTTTGGGCTGAAAATTGGAAAATTGAGCCACAGGACGTCGATAAAGGACGGTTTGGGGCGTCATATCGGGAGCTGCGGACCACTTAATCGCAGCTTCCCTAAGAAATATCAAAGTAGTCATATAGAATATAAATGAAATATTCATATTAGTTACATAGGGATTTCGTTTCTTAAATCTACGCTTTCTTCTCATTACAACATTCCAATTTACTAAAAAAGTAGCTGTGTCACGGTAAGTAAGGCTCCGTTCGGAGTGATATGTATTCCATCTTTCGTGCGAACTGTTGTCCCATCTATGACATCCTTGTATGTTTCACCAAGAACCGTTCGTGTATCTACGGTGGTGATCCCCTCTATCTGCGAAGCCGTCATTATGGCTTGTCGAGTGTTATCTAATAGTCTGTTTTTGGCGGGGTCTTTAAGGGTTGGAGGAAGTAACCAGATCACATTTTGGTTTCTGGCTTTTATGGTTTGGATAAAATGCCGAACTTTAGAGGTGTACTTTTCTTTTTCTGATATTTGAACATGGTCGTTAGTACCGAGAATCACGTAAACGGTATCGTATTCTTCAAAACTGAATTGCTCTGCGTATCTCTGCCAATCTAGGATCTTCTTTGTGGATAATCCGCTACCCACTTTGTATCGAGCATCAACCGCTTGGATTGTGCTGTACCCTTTAGCTATCTCATAGGTAAGCGAATCTCCTATAAAAACAGGTTTGCTGTACGACATAGAAGAAAATAAAAGGGAGCTGATTACTGAGACTTTATAAATATTCATTGCAACCCATATCAGTTATAAGCCAAATCTCACTACTTTGACCTGTGTTCTTTTTAAGCAATATCGAGCATGGTATAGATGCCATATCAATTTTAATTAATGTGTTGTCACTCCCCTTCACCTCATAGAGTTGCTTTATTTCATTTGCTTCAAGACCAGTAATCTCTCTTGCCAATACATCTATCGAAGCCACCAGAACTGACATGCTTATCTTGTGTGGCTTGCGTCACAAGATGCTCGTGTGTAGTGATCGCCCCTGTGGTAGAACCACAAGAGGACAAGAAAAAGCAAATTAATGCGATACAGCTTCTATTTATCCCCATCATTCCCCTCTGCCGTTTGAGCTTCAGAAATTACTTTTAAGCTATTCTCCCCTATATCAAAATCGCTTTTCATAAACTCAAGTGTAAAAGCCGTGGCTAAATACCGGCTTATCAAAAGTTCCTTTTTAACAAGCCCTCGCAAATGGCGTGGAGTTCCAACTGCATTTTCAAAAAAACGTGAATCCCATGAATGATCTCTGTTATCGCCAAGAACAAAAACATATCCATCAGGAATTACCCATTGTGTATAAATCGGCTTAACGAATGGTTTACGGTTATCAATGACATAATCATATTGTTGCGTATTACGTTCCTGAAGCGCCTGATAGGTACTCGTATGGTCATTATGATGGTTTAGCTGCCCGATCATCCTTCCGTTGATCTGGACCGACTTATCATCGGCATAAGTGATAGTATCGCCAGCCAATCCGATTATGCGTTTTACATAAATGAATGAAGGGAATGCAGGAGCTCGGAAAATCACTATATCTCCACGCATCAATTGCTCTTTTTGCGCGTCAACCGGCTTTGCAAAAATGAGATCACCGGCTTTCAATGTCGGTGCCATAGAGGATGTTGGGATAATATAATAGTCCAATAGGTAGGATTTAACGGACCACACAATAACTGATATTATTACCAAGCTAACAGTATAAAAACTAGGCTTACGTTTTCGATATATGAGGTAAAGAATTCGTAGGATAAGTGCAAGAATAAGGGTACTTATGAAGTTCATGAGCTTCAGCCTTCAGAAATTAAAAAGGCAATGTACCCGTTATATGGTATCTTTTTTCTTAGTAAACAGTCTTAAAAGTATCACTTTCTATTTTGGTGGTGCATAGTTACGGCTCTCAAATATCCATAAAACCATAACATATTAAAGTGGCTACTTATTTTTAAAGGCAAAAAATAACATATAGTGTCACTGGAAAAAACAAGATGTCCTATCTTGTTATTAACTGTTTTAAAGCTGATTGAATCAATATGATTTTTAGAGTGTTCAAAATAGATACGATAGCAATATACATAAATTGCAAGAAGAAAGAATGATGCGAATACCTTAGATAATTCAATTAACGGAATAGATTCAACAAAATCGCCTACTAATGCAATTAAAACAGTTAATATTAATACTGAAATATCAATTATATTTCTTTTTCGAATTAACATATATGCTGGATATACACAAATGACGGTTAAAAAAATGATCCGAATGAATGTAGTGTATTTATTCTTCATTAGACCACCATTCAGGAGCTGCTAATAAATCCTCTGAAACTTTCCAGCCAAAATTAATCAATATTTTCTTTATATTATAAGGTTTATCCATAAAATAACTCATGTGGATTTTATTGTTCCTTGTGAGCTGCCCTGCCCTAACTGAAGTAATACCGATGTAGGTTGTTAAATCTGACAGTGTATAACCCAAATACGTGACATCTGACAATTCGTCGATACGCTTATTTTCATGAATAGTGTTTAGGATACCCTCTAATTCAGTTTTAACAAACATATACAATTGTCTGCTGTCACTACCGGTTATTTTTTCACTTTCATTGCAGTGGTTATTATGGACATTGTCATTATCCTTGTTATTTTCAAGCCACCAATTAGGCGCATGTAAATTATTGCTGGTAACAACCCATCCATGATTAATAAGAACAAGCGCATTATTAAATGTATACTTTGAAAGTTTCACTTCATTAACTTCAGACAAAAATATTTCTTGCTTGTCAATGCATTCTAAAATACCAAGATCCATTAACATTGTAGTTATAGATGATTGATTTCTATGTATCTTATCTGCGATTGAGCTTAGGTTCATCTTGTTTTGTATCATGGAGATAACTGTATGAATTTCTTCATTAACCCATACTGTTTCATTACGATTCAAATCGTTAGTGTTGCTCATAGGAAATTGATCATTACTTACCCACCACTTGGGGGCTTTAAGAGATTCCTCCCTGTTTGATAACTCATATATCCAACCAAGTTCTAATAATTTAGGAATAAATGATGAATGAGGAATGAGGTGATTTAAATTAGTATTCCTAGCCGTAGATATCTTATTATCCTTATAGTTTATTTCACACAACCCCATGTTCAATAATTTTGAGAGGACATCATTTACACTACGTCCGATAAATCTGCATATCTTTTCGATGAAAAACGGCTCATTAATGGTTCCGAATAGTTTTGTTATTTCAGATAATGTCCATACCGTTAGATTTCGCATGTTTATTTCACTTGATGTAATTAAAATGGGAATAAACCGTAATTTTCACAGCCTAGTTCTTCTCTAGATTCTGTTGATATAATAATTTGTTTCAATTCGCTCAATAATTTTAATTGTTCAGTAATTACGTTCCTGTTTTCATTGTCAATAATATTTGTACTTGCAATTTCTTCAAATGCATCTTTCATATTGAAAATACTAATTCTTTCGATATTCACACAAGTATTAGATGCTAGATAATTAATTAACCAATTTAATTTTACTAATTTATAACAGTAAATAACACAAGTATGACCCACTCCAAATTCACCAGATAAAACATTTCTAGCGTGAAACACTAGTTCTTCATATACTTTTAGAAATGCTAAACTTTGTGACGTTTCGCGGTGATTCGTTAATAGTTCATTTACTTTTTCAATATTCGAGGATAGATCATTTTCTTCAGGGAATGTGATTGTCACTGATTCTTGTTGCTGCCAATTTTGATTTTTATTATTAAGGTGTATTTCCACATACTTTTGTAACCATATGTATTTAGTTTCATTTGATGGTATGGATGTGTAAAATATAAAAAAAGGAACGTTAAATAATAATGCGTATTTTATTGTTTTAACAGGAAAACTTAGTTTTACAGTTTTATCAAATGAACTGACAGTTCCTTTAGATTGTACAAAAAACAATCACCAGTTGATTCTTTATTATCAAAAAGCTCAATCATGAAATCTGAGCCGTAATCTCTTTCACCAATGGAACGTAACACCCAATTGTTACTGGGTATCTGATTGTGGACTATCTTTATAGCTTCAGTTTCTACAAAATGCGATTGTGATCTCATTTGTGTTATATCTCTAATAATATTGCAGATTACGTGCAGCAGCCTCTAAGCGTGTTACACCTCGTTTATCATATCGCTGTGTAGTAGCGACACTACTGTGCCCCATAGCTTCTCTGACAGTAAGTAGGTCCTCACCTAGTTCTAACAACTTAGTGGCATAGGTTCGTCGGCAATCATGCGGTGTAAATGAATCTGAGGCTGAATCTTTCACCAATTTATCAATAATATACCGTAAACCATCGGTTGTTATTCTATCGCAAGTCACATCATCATTTTTACGTATGCGGGTAAAAACTGCACCGGTATGATCCCCTCTTACAGTTTCTATCCATAAGCGAATACGACGGAGCGTGTCACTTGGCATGAAGTTAGTTCTTTCTTTGTTTCCTTTACCCATGATTTTAATGGAGTAATTATCAAAATTGATATCTTCCATATTCAACAAAGTGACTTCAGCACGGCGCAAACCACAGCCAAGCATTAATGATACAATCGCCGCATCACGTACCGAGACTGCGGTATTTATGCTATCAAGATGCTGATAAATATGCGTTATTTCACTACTACTCAGTGAACGCCCTCGACCAATACGGTTCCCTCGAATCCGGCGTATGCTTCTAATATCCTGATATGTATCACTATCTATGACTCGTGATGCTCTGGCTTCTTCAGCCACCCCTTTAATGGCACTCAATATCAAGTTGATACTATTTGGGGTCTTTTTCTCCAGTATTAATTTCTGAAGTACCAATTGAACGGCATCTCGATCTATGATGGACCAATCGAAAGTAAACGGGTCCATAGCACGAAACAATTTCACCACTGACACTAGGCAGGATCGCATTGTCTTTTGGCTTTGTTTGGAACGGAGCCGTAGCAAGTAGCTGGTTGCTGGATTGTTGGTGTTTTTCGTCATGTTATTTACATCAACAATATCTGTTACGTTGTCACGTAAAATTAACTCTCCCATCAGTGCCTCCTTGGTGCTGAAAATTGGTGTGAAAATTGTGGTGAATTCTGGTGCATCAAATAGCATCATTAACCATAAATCATAAAATAAAAAAAGTTACTACATTAAACGTATATTTAACCGAGTAAAGAGTAACACAAGGATTTATCATCCAAAAGTTAAAACATAGATATTATTGCAAATATAACAATACTCGGTGATATATTGCACATTATTGATGATTAAAATCCATAATGTAACTTGTATTATGAATTTGTGGGTAGAAAGTAGGTTTAATACACTGATTAGTGATTTCCTTTTTTTGGTAATATCAGAATCAATTGAATAGCTACCATGTAGCTATAATTATAAATTTTTATAATTCTATAAGTGCTAATTTATAGTAAAAATAAAGGAAAAAATGTGAAAGCCAATAAATTAATTTTATTTGCAGTCTTATCATTGAGTATCACACATATCCAAAATGCGATTTCCGCTGAAAGTCAAATGTCATTTTCACTATCAGAAATTTGTAAAGCAGGATTATCTACCATATATGATCGTGATATAGATATAATGCAATCGACGGAAATTTCAAATAATATCAGTAGAATTAGATACATAAGAAGCCAAGATGGTAAACTCTTTTCATATCTGTGTAGAAAAGAGTCAACAAACAGACTAAGTTTCTTTGACGAAAACTTACCCAATGCTCGTTGGTATGGTGCTGATCTGTCTGAACCACAGATATTTTTCTCTACGGCAAACAATGTGCTAACTATAAGAGATGTTGTTAACGGAGAAACCTTAAAAACATATATATTTAGTAGAAATGATTTTATTGACAAGAAGGAAACATCTAAGGATGAAATGGATAAGATAAACATCTGGCTAGATGAGTACATAACCAATTCATTCAATAAAACTAATGCGTGGGATGTTAAATATATTGGTGTTACACAAACGATGTCTAGTCCGGTTAATACTTATATGCTAAATTTTGATACCACAGATAAAAAGTTACTCTCTCTTAAAAATGCAGATGTTGATGCGTTTGCTTTTGAACAAAACATATCAAGAATATCTAAATGGAAGAATAGCTTTTGTACAAAAGAGATTTCAGATTTTATGATTAAATATAGCATTGATGTGCTACACTCAAAAATATCTAATAACGGAGAATTACAATTCATCTCTACTTGCTACAAAGGTAGCTATTAAGGTTTATTGAAAGGTATTAATAACATGTGGGTGTAAATAAAATTATACCCACCACTAATATATGGTGATTTCATAGAATATTTAAATATATAATTGATATTATTCAATTCAAGTTAGTATGAGCCATTTATATTAAAATACTTAAAGAAATATCATAAAAACAAACAAATATTATTAATAATAAATAGTATTGCAATTAATAATAATCTGCTAATATCGTTTTGGGTGCTTGAATCATTTTGGTTCGAGCATTGATACGAGCCAAAAAGACGAAAGCCCCGAATCAGGTATAACCCTTAATTCGAGGCAGTCTACAAACTTCGCAATTTGATTCTGTCTCCTTTTACTCAAGGAGTCAAGAGAAATGAGCAAATTTGCCCTGATTGGGCTGATTGCTGTGTGCATCACAGTTCTGTGCTTCTCATTGTTAATGCGTGATCGCTTATGTTCACTAAATTTCACAAGCGGAGGCACAGTGGTTCAAGCTACGCTATCTTGTGATAAGTAATGTTGCTCTTGTGGGGGGAAACCCCCACATTTTCTCTTTTATAGATTACGAAGGATTGGTGATACAAGCACCCTTTTTCGGTTAGCTATGGTTCACTCTTTTTGCTATCAATCATACCACTTTCGTTGAATAGATAGATAAGCCAGTATATTAAATATAATGCTGTTGTAATCATGCCTATATTGATCATTAATAATCCGAATCGCGGTGTATTATTAATATCAAACAGTAAATCATCCCTGATAAAATAGCTAGAGAGTAAAAATACAACTGATATACCAGAATAACCAAATGCCAATTTGAATAGTCTTGATTTCGATTTAGCGAAAATCATTATTAAAATTATAAAAAACAAAACATAATCATTTACTGTGAAAATAACATCTAAAATAGAGCTTAATGATGATATAGCATTATCTAAAGGAGTTTGATTACCTGTTGCTGTGTGTAGTGTTTCATTTTCCATTCTATCCCATAACCCTTATAATTATTATATCTAACCTATTAACGCCTTTGCTTTAGCTTTTATCTCTGCCAGTTCTGATGCCTCCACTTTGCCCTTTTTAGTAACCTTACGAGCTCTCCAGTCAACACATGTAACTTGATCCGCTAATGCGTAGCTGTCTCTTTCGTTCGAGAGTTCGCATTCAAATGGATAGCCTTTGCCCTTAGTTGTACATGGTACGCATAATAAGAGCCCTACTTTATTATTGTATGCAAATGGGCTGAGGACAACTGCTGGACGATGACCGCCCTGCTCATGTCCTTCAACTGGATCAAAGTCAATCCAAATCAAATCGCCAGAATCAGGAACGTATCGAGATACCATTAAATTAATTCCTTACCTGTTCGAGCTCCGAAGTCTACTTTCTCATGAATATTCTCCGGCGTGATACCGGCTAACAAATTTTCTAATGAGTATTCTACTGCTTTAACTGGCGTAATGATGATACGACCTTCTTCTACCGCTATTTCAACCGTATCATCAACGCTAAGTGCCGCTTTTTGCATGATTGCAACAGGAAGCCGTACAGACGGGCTATTGCCCCATTTTTTTACTGTGACCTGAGCCATTTATCACCTCTACAATTCAACGTCCGAGTTTTAATAGTAGCACTCTAATTTAAATGTATCAACATTGTTGATTGTGTTAATGTGACTAAACACATAAACACATAAACACATTATCGCGTGTGTAACTAACTGATTTCACAGGTCAGGTATGTTTTTCTTATAATTTAATGTGTTTTTGCTTAAATACACATTAACACAAATACACATTGATTATTTTTTGGCTTCCTTAGATAATGAAAAAAACACAAACAAACATATGAGGTTTTCCAGTGAAAGTAATTTCTTTTTTAAATCCGAAAGGCGGCTCTGGAAAAACAACCACCGTCATAAATGTTGCTACTGCTATGCAGAAAGCAGGTTATTTATTAGCAGTTGTAGATACAGATCCTCAAATGAGCCTATCTAACTGGTCTAAAGAAGGGAACTGTGATTATGATGTTTTCACCGCCGCCAGTGAGAAAGACGTTTATAGCATCCGTAAAGATCTAAGTGATTATGATTTTGTCATTGTAGATGGAGCTGGTTCACTTTCTGTCATTACATCAGCAGCAGTTATGGTTAGTGATCTAGTTATAATTCCAGTCTCGCCAAGCCCTCTTGATTTTTCCGCAGCCGGTAGTGTTACATCGGTCCTCGAAGCTCAAGCATACAGCCGTAAAGTAGAAGCTAGATTTCTGATTACTCGTAAAATTGACCAAACAACTATGTTGCAAGTATTAAAAGACAACCTCAAAGATACTGGCTTGCCTTCTTTCAAAACAGCTATTTCTCAACGGCAGAGCTATATCAAATCTATTCTAGATGGTAAGAGTATTTTTGAAACTAATGATGGAAATGCAAAAGGCGAGATAGAAATACTAACCAGAGAAATTTTGACTATTTTTGAGTCATAATGTGTATTTACACATTAACACATTAACACGAACGTGTATCTACACGTGTGCGCTAAAACACATAAGCGCATATGTGTTTTGAAATTAAAAGAGATACTTTATGGCACTTAAAAAAGTTAACGAATCAGCAAATTCACAGAAAATGAAATTCGGTGAAAACAGAGACTTAGATAAAATTCTTGATAAAAGTACAAAAACCAAACGCATTAATGTAGATCTTGACGAAGATACTCAAATTCGATTCAAAGCTGCATGTGTCAAACGAAACACCACAATGAAAGATGTAATATCAGATTATGTTCATCAGTGGCTAAAGGAAAATGAATAGGTAGTGGTTTTATAGGGATGATATTTCATCCCTTTTTATTGTACTTTTATCTCAATTTCACTAGGTAACATTCAAAACAAAAGTGCCTCATGCTCAATTATTCGAGCCAATCTGGTAGTTTTGGCAATAGTTGTTTTTTCCACGGCTCTTGCTCTCCAAGATCCCAAACTTCAGTGTTGTATGTCCCTGTTCCACCAAAATCAAAGCATGGTCGTAACTGCGATATGTAGCAGTATGCGAGAAAGCCGTTCTCTCTCTTGCGTACCAATTCAGTCCAACCGACCGCGTATACATCTTGCAGATATCCTTCCCAAGCAAACAGTACACCGGTATTGCTCCAATGTTCTAACTCAGGATAAAACTTTCTTATTTCCTTTATAAAATCAATCACGTCACTATTGAATTCATTATCTGGACATGGATTACTGGGGTTCCGTTGGAACGTTTCTTCATTAAAAACAAACATGCTCCGGTCCTCTACTTTAACTGGTAGTGTTTTTGCTTTTTATTATTGTACCTGTGATTTAATTCTTCACTTAGATTTTAGATTGATTACCTATAAAGCCTAAAATATTTTTATATGTGCGTACACACATTAACACATATGTGTATATGTGACGAATCACACACAAATACACAAATACACATTAACACATATACACATGGGTGTTTATGTGTATAATTAGTTTTGCCATACGTTATATGATTATAATAAGTACCAACACTAGGGTTATAACGCCACATTGTGGCGTTTTTTTTTGGCTGTCATTTTGGCAGGGCAGAAAAATAGAGGTACAAAGCGCAGCACATAGCCGTCAATATGTCTTGTTTAGCTGTGGCTCGATCTTTGAATTAGCCTTTTCTAGCCAATTCATACTATTAGAACAATCCTTCTCATGACCAATGATTGTCAATACCTGTTTATAAGCATCATCATTCAACATGAATTTCAAACTATTCAAATAGCCATATAATGGGTCCCTAATTATCACATCATCTGCCGTGACTGATTGTGCACATGCCCGATAGCGGATATCTTTAATGTTTTGTACAACACTCATACAAGCTGGACAGTTGGCTTTGTATTTCTCTAAATCAGAATATCGCTGTCCTTCAATCCCTTCCATTGCAGAATAACTATTACCCAACGCTGGCACTGAGATCAGCGTAGTTATCAGAATGAAAGGCAAGGATATTGTCAGTTTCATTTTGGATTCTTAGTTTAGGTTGTTCTGCTGTTCACATAGCAGTTGCAACTCAGTCCATACCTCATTTTCCGAGGCTTTTAAAACCTCATCCAACTGATCTGGTGTCGTTGCTTCTAATACGGCTTGTCTATTCTCACCACTTAACTTACCGGACATGATTTGTACACCAGACATGATCATAGAGTGATATAAGTTCTGACGTTCCTTTTCATCTGATGAAAATATGCTATCCAGCATCTCCAAAACCCCGTTATAGCGCAAAATTTCACTTTCACTGCACTGTGACGTATTCATTAGGTGTTTGAGCTCGTGTAGCTTCTCACGCGCTTTAAATAGGGCATAGTTTAGAACTGTTTGATCTCGTTTCATTTCTGCCATCACATAATTAGGATTTTGAACGTTACAATTTGAAATTTGGTCTGCCTTAGCCATTCTGCTCTCCTGCATTTGTATTTTTACTATTAGGTAATACTCTAAACACACCTGTCTGGTAATTCATTATTATAGAACAGGAATTATTAGTCGGTTGTAGCCTTGCTTCGATGTAAACAAGTTGTCCTTTCTGACCAAAATTAGCTGCTATTTCTGCTATTTTTCCGTATGCACTAATGTTAAACCAATCTGTTATCGGGTTTCCTTTCGAGTCATGCCGGTTAATTGCAACAGAGAAGTAGGTCATTGCCTCACCGTTACGTTCTGAATACTTCAGATTATCTTTCGGGGACGAACCTAATCGTGCGATCAGTTGCACCTTGTTAAGTAATTCCATAGTTAAGCCTGAATAGCTTCAGTGTTGGATTCGGTTTTGCTCGGTTCGTTCTCATCATCATTAGATGCGGCGGATTCATCATTCGCAAACTTCTGAAGAACATCATTAAGCAGGGTCACAATTGTTACCGGCATTTCGACAGTCACTGTTTCATCATTTTCTTGAATATCAGCAACTTTGTCGTGAATTGTTGTGCGGATTTCACTTAATTGTGAAAACACGGAATGTATTTCTTTTTTTGAAAAAGGTACTTTCTTCGCTGAAGGTACAAATTTCCGTGTGACTTTATTTTTGCCGCTGTCAGTCGCCTTCTGCAATCCTGCAATGATCACATCATATGCCTCTTGATTAGTTTCTTCACACTCAAGCAGTATTTCTATGGCTAAATCTGAAGTAATCAGGTTCTTTCTGACAAGATCAGTGATTCTGTAATCTGCTCGGAACAAGCGTAATAATCTGTTGATCGTAACAACACTTGTGTTCGTATATCGTGCAATTTCCTTTTTTTCCCATCCCATACTAAGTAAACGATGGAAACCATCAGCTTTTTCTAACGGAGCTAAAGGTTTTCCTTCTGAAGATGTCAGCATATTGACGATCTCAAGTTGCTGACTGCCTGAGAACTCCGTGACGTATACGCCTTTAATCGTGCATCCTTCTTCCATTGCCATGCGTAGAGCGCAATATCTGTGGTGTCCATCAATAATCTGTAAGCGTGGCAGATTATCAACCGTTATAACTTTCACAACGATAGGTGGAACATAAACACCTGATACATACGAATTCTTGATTCGTCCAGCATGTTCAGTATCAATCTCCCGAAGATTGAAACCTTCCTGTACGTACAGTAACTCAACGTTAACGCGATAAATATCACCACGCGAACACACCTTTTCCTCAAAGGCATCAGACATTTTGCGTAATGTTGAGATATTGTGCGCTTCAGTATTTTTCTTCAGAGTAGGGTAGGGTAGGTCATTGAGAAGTACCTTGCTCATATTCGAATTTTGTTGACTGCTATTCGTTGAAATTGCTGCGTTAGTATTCATAGTCCTCGCCTTGTCATTGTGTAACTAGGTATTATTTTTATTCGACGTAAGGCTATCACACAGGATTTTCTATTTTCCTTAGTTACATAAGGAAAACGGCATCATTTCGATTTATGTGCATTGCTATCAATTAGTTAAAGGCGAACAACTCCAGAGGGTAAAAGTGTTAAAGATAATCATATCAATGACATATCGCAACAATCATAAATTGATAATGATTGTTTCATTATCTTAATAATGTTCAGAAATATGAATATAATTCTAAACGAAAGACGTTCTCAATTTAGGTATACTGGTTGAAGCAATTGTAGGATTGCGGTGAATCCTGCTGAATACGCTGGTGGATTTCCTCTAAATCTTCACTACGGGAAGATCTGAAATTCTCGTAGTGTATGCCGGTGAAAGCATTTCTCGCTTCATGCGCCAGTTTGTGTCCATTCCCTTTCCAGCGAACCATATTTTGCTAACACCTCGATTATTTATCTGGTCCAAGGTTTTCATCAATTGTTCACTTCCTTTGTAGGGTTTACTATCAGAAAATAAATTAAGTTGAGTAACTGATGGATCAGAAAAATCAGTGAGCATGATGCCAGCTTTGTGATATTTAACTCCCGATTTCCAGATGGTCTTTAACAGACGCACTGCTGCATTGATAATGTCTCTTGTATCAGCACTTGGATATTCTAACCGTTCAGAACGGTGGTTGTAGTATTGAGGTCCGCTGGCGTAATGGCTGGTTTGGATAAAAACAGAAACAAAGGAACAGACTCGTTTTTCAGCTCGAAGTTTCTCTGCTGCTCTCTCTGAATACTCGCAGATAGCCTGATGCATATGCTCATAGAGCTCAATTTTTTTTCCAAATGAACGTGAACAAATGATTTGCTCTTTAGTTTTTGCTACTTCTTCAAGCTCGATGCAAGATTCACCGTTCAGCTCTCTCACAGTGCGTTCTACAACCACACCGAATGTTTTACGGATCATGGTTGTTTCAGCCCTAGCCAAATCAAGCGCTGTAACTATCCCCATAGCATTTAGCCGGTTACTTATTTTTCTACCCACACCCCATACTTCATTAACAGGCACAAGGGACATGAGCCGTTTCTGGCGTGAAGTAGCACTCAAATCGACTACACCGCCTGTTTTGGTCCATGTTTTAGCAGCATGGTTTGCCAGTTTAGCCAGTGTTTTAGTTTGAGCAAAACCAACACCGACCGGTACATGAGCTATCTGCAAAATTCGTTGTTGTATCTTGCGACCGTAATCTTCTAATGGAAAGTTTCTAGACATGCCGGTCATATCTAGATACTGCTCGTCGATACTATACGTTTCTACTCTTGGGGCAAAATCAGATAGTGTGTCCATGACTCGGTTGCTGATGTCAGCATAAAGTACGTACAGTTGGCTAAGAATTCCTGTCAAAGATAGATAAGTAAGCGATTAACCATTACCTTTCATAGGTTGATAGTATCTAATATTAAAAAAATCACCGAGCTTAATCAGCTGTCTATTTTTAATAGTAAGTATTCATCAACATGTCTAATTTTTACCAATTGGATTACTAAGATGTACTAAGTTTAGTACCGAGGGATCGAATGTACAATCTTCACTCAGCACCAACACAATTCACTTTGTCGGGTGGACGACATTTGTTATTAAAAGCCGTCTTCTTGAGAACCCTGCGTGCAACTTTCACTGTACTAGACTCAAACATTTGATACCCAGTAACTTATAGAGCAGCCATTACAGGATCATTCCAAGAGTTGCGAGTTAGCCTTTTCGTTTTAACCAAGTACTCTTGATATTGAGGGGCAAATAGTGTCACTGCACTTCGGATTTTTACATGTTGTTCATTGATACTTGAGTCATCAATAAACGCACAGAAACTTCTGTGGAAAGATTTTCTGAACCAGAATTAAGGAGGGATAAGGTATATCACACTTAATTTGACAAAAAAGACCAGCACTCAATTGTGCTGGACTAATAGTACAACCAATAAAATTTCTTAGCGAAGAATTACCATTGGTAGTTGAGTACTTTCCATCATTTTAAGTGTATTACTGCCAAGGAAAACCTGTGCCAGCTTAGAGCGTGAAAATGCGCCCATCACAAGCATTTCAACATCATGACTCGATTTATATTCCATCAATGAATTAAATACATTGCCTTCCAATAAACTCGAACATACTTCAAATCCATTCTCTTTCAGCATAGCTTCGGTTTGCTGAAACTTTTCTTGTTGTTTAGGTTGATTGTTTTTCACACTGACAAGATGACATGTCAAACCATGAAGTAAGCCTCCTTCAATAATAGTTTTCACCGCTTTATCTGCGGTTTCACGCCCATCATAAGCCAACATAAAACTTTTAGGGGCTGCAAACTCTTTATTGGCAATAACAACAGGAGTATGAACTTGACGAATAATTTGCTCAATGTGAGAGCCCACCACATTGAAATTATCACCATGGCTTTCACCAGAGCGTCCAATCACAATTAAACGAGCCTCTTCTTCCAGATCATAAATGGCTTCAACGATACCGCTATGTCGTTGCATTTTTTCAATTGTGTGACAACCTTGTGCTTGCGCTAATTGAGAAGCATGTTCCAGCATCTCTTTACCTAACTCCAAGGCTAATTTGCTTTTTTGTTCATCTAAACTGGCCATTTCAGTTAATAAAGATGAACGAGCGCCTAAGCCAATAGCACCACTAAGATCTTCGGCTTGGGTTGATGGTGTTTTCTCAATTGCGTGTAACAACAACAATTTTTTATTCAATTTATTCGATGCCCAAATGCCAGCACGGCAAGTGGAATCAGCATAGATTGAGCCATCAATACAGGTAATTACGTTATTCATTACTTTCTCCTTAGTGGCCTGCCATGAGCTTTTCGACTTCTTTAGGATCATTATGCACACCAAACTTATCAACGATGGTTTCTGTTGCTTCACTCATCCCAATAATTTCAACATCTGTTCCTTCGCGTCGGAATTTAATCACCACCTTATCAAGTGATGATACTGAAGTAATATCCCAAAAGTGAGCATGAGTGAGATCAATCACAACTTTATTCACCACCTCTTTAAAATCAAATGATTCAATAAATTGCTCTGATGATGCAAAAAAGACTTGTCCCATAACTTGATAAGTTCGGCTTGCATCTACTGGTGACTCTGTTTTTACCACCATAAAACGACCAATTTTATTGGCAAAGAATAACGTCGCTAATAACACCCCGACAAAAACACCAATTGCTAAGTTATGCGTTGCCACAACCACAACAACGGTCGTTATCATCACAATATTTGTTGATAATGGGTGCTTTTTAAGATCTCTAATTGAACTCCAAGAAAAGGTACCAATTGCTACCATAATCATTACTGCAACTAACGCTGCCATCGGGATTTGCTTAAGCCATTCATCTAGAAAAACTACCATGATGATAAGATAAATACCGGAGCTTAAGGTGGATAATCGTCCACGTCCGCCAGATTTAATATTAATAATTGACTGGCCAATCATGGCACAACCAGCCATACCGCCCATTAAGCCTGCACCAATGTTAGCAATACCTTGTCCCTTACACTCTTGATTACGATTACTTTTGGTATCCGTAAGGTCATCCACAATCGTGGCGGTCATCATTGATTCCAACAGACCAACCATAGCGAGGCCCAATGAATAAGGTAAAATAATGAATAAAGTTTCAAGATTAAGTGGAACTTCTGGCCATAAGAAAATAGGCAGCGTATCGGGAAGTTGCCCCATATCACCAACAGTTCGTATATCCATTCCAGAGACGCTTGCTACAATTGTCAAAACGATGATGCAAATCAAAGGAGATGGGATCGCTTTACCGATAGCAGGAACATATGGGAATAAATAAACAATTCCTAACCCTGCTGCTGTCATCGCGTAAACATGCCAAGTTACATTGGTTAACTCGGGCAATTGAGCCATAAAGATAAGAATTGCTAATGCATTAACAAACCCCGTCACGACAGAGCGTGATACAAAACGCATTAAGCTGCCGAGTTTTAAATATCCGGCTATGATTTGGAATACCCCTGTTAACATAGTTGCCGCTAACAAATACTCTAAACCGTGGTCTTTAACCAAAGTGACCATAAGTAACGCCATCGCACCCGTTGCAGCCGAAATCATTCCGGGGCGGCCACCCACAATAGAGATAATGAAAGTGATACAAAAAGAAGCGTAAAGACCAACTTTAGGGTCAACACCTGCAATAATAGAAAAAGCAATAGCTTCTGGGATCAGAGCTAAAGCCACAACAATACCCGCGAGCAAATCGCCACGAACATTCGAAAACCATTCAAGTTTTATTTTTTCTAACATGAAAATCCTATCATAAAAGAAAGCGACATCGATGCACACAAGATCCTATAGGCAGATTTAGCCTAAGATAATTTAGTGAACGCACTATGCTGCTTTGAAATTGTATTTAATGAAATTAATAGAATAAATGGTACTAAGGTACCTGCCGGCAAACGGCATAATAGTCACGCAAAATGGTGACAATTTTGAAGAAAGAGGTGGGTAGCCTAAGGCGGCGTAATATGCAACTTACAATCCTTTTAAAATTAATAATGTGTGAATTGTTACACGAATATCACAAAAGGTCTATATGGTAAGAACAAAAAAGAAACGGTTTTTCACTTCATCATTAGATGAATTAATCTTTAACACTCTTTTAGTCACTATGACACTGTTTATCTTTAAAGGACTGATAAGCAGGTATAAGAAGTAATAATCCGATCATAGTTAGGCCGCTAAACAAACCAAATAGAGTGGAAGCTGTCCAGCCTTTTTCAATAAATATCCCAAATATCCATGGGGCAGCTGCTGTAGAAAAGATCATCATTGAGGTCACCATAGAGCGGATTGCTCCAATATGCTGAGTCCCATAAATCTCTACCCATAATGCACTAATAACAGGACTGGAACTACCAATGCCTAGACCAAATAAGGACATAAATAGAGGTGCAGCCCAGTAATTATCCAATAACGTTAAGACTAATAAACCGGCAATTAAAGGTAATGGAAGAAATGGTAATAAAGATTTAGCTTGAAAACGATCAATCAAAGAGCCAGAGACCATAGAACTTGCCCAATGTAAAAAACCATATGCAACGAAACTACTCGCTAATAAACTTGCAGGCCATCCCTTTTGTTCCAGTAAGTAATTTTGTTGAATAAATACGGCCGTCACAATAAATGGAGCGGATAAAACGGCAGGAATAATCGACCAAAATCGCCAATCTTTCACGACATCTCTACGCCCTTGCTCTTGTGTTTTTGTGCTTTTGGGTTCCAAAGGTTTTTTCTTATCAGATGTATTCGACTTTTTTAATAAAGTTAAAGCCATTGGTAAATAAATAATCATGACTATCAATGCCAACATCAACCAACTCCACCTCCAACCAAGCAAAGCGATAGTCGTCATTAAAATTATGGGAAGCACCATTTCACCGAAGGCAACTCCGCTAGCAGAAAGGCTAAGCGCTTTCCCCCTTTGGTGAGTGTAAACTCGAAGCATGGTTGTTTGCGCGGTATGTGGAAAGAGTCCTTGTCCAGCGAGCCTCAGTCCCCAAAATGCAAAAAATAACATCCACACAGTTTGAATGTTCGCCATTAATAAACAGGAAACACAAAGTAAAAATGACACGACAATAACCACTTTATGCAAAGCCCAACGGTCAACAAGGCCGCCAACCATAAAAATGACGGCACTACTGCACAACGTGGCAATGGCATAAATGAAACCATAGTCCTCAGCAGAAATGTTAAGTGATTGTTGAATATCTGCGCCATACCAACTCAAAAAAAATGATTGGCCAATATTACCGATAAAAACAGTAATAAAGCCAAAGCTTAAAAGCGGCCATTCTTGGCTCATAAAACGAAAATAACTACTCAAAAATCACTCCAATAATCAATTGATTGGAAAACAACAATCATACGTTTTCTAGAAATAAGATACCTTTTTCCAATCCCTGTCGATACCCTAATTCTAGTTTTCCTTTAGATCGAGTAAAACGAGAAACAGGGAATGAAGGTGGGGGGGCAATCACATTAATTTTGCAATCTTTAGGAGGAGCTTGAATAAAGTCTAACGCTTGATTATACATTTCATGACGCTTAAGCATCGCAGTATAGAGTCCTCAATAGCCGCGATAGGGGCGGCTATGTCTGACATTTCACGAGTTAAAATACTCAGTGCTTTGATGGATGGGCGAGCTTGGACGGCCACTGAGCTAAGTTCTGTGGCGAATATATCAGCTTCAACGGCGAGCAGTCATTTATCTAAATTATTAGATTGCCAGCTAATCACAGTAGTAGCTCAAGGCAAGCATCGTTATTTTCGGCTAGCAGGAAAAGATATTGCTGAATTGATGGAAAGTATGATGGGGATCTCCTTAAACCATGGCGTACATGCCAAAGTTTCCACGCCAGTGCATTTACGAAAAGCACGTACTTGCTATGATCATTTAGCTGGCGAAGTTGCCGTTAAGATCTATGATTCCCTTTGTCAACAGCAATGGATCACTGAAAATGGTTCAATGATCACATTAAGTGGTATTCAATATTTTCATGAAATGGGAATTGACGTTCCTTCCAAACATTCACGTAAAATCTGTTGTGCGTGTTTAGATTGGAGTGAACGCCGTTTCCATTTAGGTGGGTACGTTGGAGCCGCATTATTTTCGCTTTATGAATCTAAAGGGTGGTTAACTCGACATCTTGGTTACCGTGAAGTTACCATCACGGAAAAAGGTTATGCTGCTTTTAAGACCCACTTTCACATTTAAGTTGTTTTTCTAATCCGCATATGATCAATTCAAGGCCGAATAAGAAGGCTGGCTCTGCACCTTGGTGATCAAATAATTCGATAGCTTGTCGTAATAATGGCGGCATACTATCAGTAGTAGGTGTTTCCCTTTCTTCTTTAGCGACTTGATGCTCTTGATCTTCCAATACGCAACCTAAAGTAAAATGCCCCACAGCGCTGAGTGCATATAATGCATTCTCTAGTGAAAAACCTTGTTGGCATAAAAAGGCTAATTGATTTTCGAGAGTTTCATACTGTTTTTCTGTAGGCCGTGTACCTAAATGTACTTTTGCTCCATCGCGATGACTTAGTAAAGCACATCTAAAACTTTTAGCGTTATTACGTAAAAAATCTTGCCAGCTTTCCCCTTCTAAAGGGCAAAAGTGAGTATGGTGCCTATCTAACATCTCAATGGCTAAGGCGTCGAGCAAAGCCCGCTTATTTTTTACATGCCAATACAATGTAGGCTGCTCTACACCTAGCTTCTGGGCGAGTTTACGGGTTGTTAAACCTTCGATTCCGACCTCATTAAGCAGCTCTAATGCGCTGTTAATCACTTTACTTTTATCTAATCTAGACATCATTAATTCCTAATTTTTGTTGACACTCTATCATTGATAGAGTTATTTTACCACTCCCTATCAGTGATAGAGAAAAGTGAAATGAATAGTTCGACAAAGATCGCATTGGTAATTACGTTACTCGATGCCATGGGGATTGGCCTTATCATGCCAGTCTTGCCAACGTTATTACGTGAATTTATTGCTTCGGAAGATATCGCTAACCACTTTGGCGTATTGCTTGCACTTTATGCGTTAATGCAGGTTATCTTTGCTCCTTGGCTTGGAAAAATGTCTGACCGATTTGGTCGGCGCCCAGTGCTGTTGTTGTCATTAATAGGCGCATCGCTGGATTACTTATTGCTGGCTTTTTCAAGTGCGCTTTGGATGCTGTATTTAGGCCGTTTGCTTTCAGGGATCACAGGAGCTACTGGGGCTGTCGCGGCATCGGTCATTGCCGATACCACCTCAGCTTCTCAACGCGTGAAGTGGTTCGGTTGGTTAGGGGCAAGTTTTGGGCTTGGTTTAATAGCGGGGCCTATTATTGGTGGTTTTGCAGGAGAGATTTCACCGCATAGTCCCTTTTTTATCGCTGCGTTGCTAAATATTGTCACTTTCCTTGTGGTTATGTTTTGGTTCCGTGAAACCAAAAATACACGTGATAATACAGATACCGAAGTAGGGGTTGAGACGCAATCGAATTCGGTATACATCACTTTATTTAAAACGATGCCCATTTTGTTGATTATTTATTTTTCAGCGCAATTGATAGGCCAAATTCCCGCAACGGTGTGGGTGCTATTTACCGAAAATCGTTTTGGATGGAATAGCATGATGGTTGGCTTTTCATTAGCGGGTCTTGGTCTTTTACACTCAGTATTCCAAGCCTTTGTGGCAGGAAGAATAGCCACTAAATGGGGCGAAAAAACGGCAGTACTGCTCGGATTTATTGCAGATAGTAGTGCATTTGCCTTTTTAGCGTTTATATCTGAAGGTTGGTTAGTTTTCCCTGTTTTAATTTTATTGGCTGGTGGTGGGATCGCTTTACCTGCATTACAGGGAGTGATGTCTATCCAAACAAAGAGTCATCAGCAAGGTGCTTTACAGGGATTATTGGTGAGCCTTACCAATGCAACCGGTGTTATTGGCCCATTACTGTTTGCTGTTATTTATAATCATTCACTACCAATTTGGGATGGCTGGATTTGGATTATTGGTTTAGCGTTTTACTGTATTATTATCCTGCTATCGATGACCTTCATGTTAACCCCTCAAGCTCAGGGGAGTAAACAGGAGACAAGTGCTTAGTTATTTCGTCACCAAATGATGTTATTCCGCGAAATATAATGACCCTCTTGATAACCCAAGAGGGCATTTTTTACGATAAAGAAGATTTAGCTTCAAATAAAACCTATCTATTTTATTTATCTTTCAAGCTCAATAAAAAGCCGCGGTAAATAGCAATAAATTGGCCTTTTTTATCGGCAAGCTCTTTTAGGTTTTTCGCATGTATTGCGATATGCATAAACCAGCCATTGAGTAAGTTTTTAAGCACATCATCATCATAAGCTTTAAGTTGGTTCTCTTGGATCAATTTGCTGACAATGGCGTTTACCTTACCAGTAATGTATTCAAGGCTAATTTTTTCAAGTTCATTCCAACCAATGATAGGCATCACTTCTTGGATAGGGATAAGGTTTTTATTATTATCAATAATATAATCAAGGTGATGCTGCCAACTTACTGATTTAGTGTATGATGGTGTTTTTGAGGTGCTCCAGTGGCTTCTGTTTCTATCAGCTGTCCCTCCTGTTCAGCTACTGACGGGGTGGTGCGTAACGGCAAAAGCACCGCCGGACATCAGCGCTATCTCTGCTCTCACTGCCGTAAAACATGGCAACTGCAGTTCACTTACACCGCTTCTCAACCCGGTACGCACCAGAAAATCATTGATATGGCCATGAATGGCGTTGGATGCCGGGCAACCGCCCGCATTATGGGCGTTGGCCTCAACACGATTTTCCGCCATTTAAAAAACTCAGGCCGCAGTCGGTAACCTCGCGCATACAGCCGGGCAGTGACGTCATCGTCTGCGCGGAAATGGACGAACAGTGGGGATACGTCGGGGCTAAATCGCGCCAGCGCTGGCTGTTTTACGCGTATGACAGGCTCCGGAAGACGGTTGTTGCGCACGTATTCGGTGAACGCACTATGGCGACGCTGGGGCGTCTTATGAGCCTGCTGTCACCCTTTGACGTGGTGATATGGATGACGGATGGCTGGCCGCTGTATGAATCCCGCCTGAAGGGAAAGCTGCACGTAATCAGCAAGCGATATACGCAGCGAATTGAGCGGCATAACCTGAATCTGAGGCAGCACCTGGCACGGCTGGGACGGAAGTCGCTGTCGTTCTCAAAATCGGTGGAGCTGCATGACAAAGTCATCGGGCATTATCTGAACATAAAACACTATCAATAAGTTGGAGTCATTACCCCCCGGACGAGTGGGAATCCATGGTAGGGATTTTTACCGAAATGGAAGAACACTATTAGGGGGCACCTCAGAAAACGGAAAATAAAGCACGCTAAGGCATAGCTGACCTTGCCAGGCCTGCTTCGCCCTGTAGTGACGCGATCAACGGGCAGGAAACATTCCCCTTTCGTGCATGGCAGGCGCACACGAGTTCAGACAGCACGGTTTCCATGCGCGCCAAGTCGGCCATCTTCTCGCGCACGTCCTTGAGCTTGTGTTCGGCCAGGCTGCTGGCCTCCTCGCAGTGGGTGCCATCGTCGAGCCGCAACAGCTCGGCAATCTCGTCCAGACTGAACCCCAGCCGCTGTGCCGATTTCACGAATTTCACCCGAACCACGTCCGCCTCCCCATAGCGGCGGATGCTGCCGTAAGGCTTGTCCGGTTCCCGCAACAGGCCCTTGCGCTGATAGAAGCGGATTGTCTCCACGTTGACCCCGGCCGCCTTGGCAAAAACGCCAATGGTCAGGTTTTCCAAATTATTTTCCATATCGCTTGACTCCGTACATGAGTACGGAAGTAAGGTTACGCTATCCAATCCAAATTCAAAAGGGCCAACGTATGTCTGAACCACAAAACGGGCGCGGTGCGCTCTTCGCCGGCGGGCTGGCCGCCATTCTTGCATCGACCTGCTGCCTGGGGCCGCTAGTACTGGTCGCCCTGGGCTTCTCCGGTGCTTGGATCGGCAACCTGACGGTGCTGGAACCCTATCGACCGTTGTTCATCGGCGCGGCGCTAGTGGCGCTGTTCTTCGCCTGGAAGCGGATTTACCGGCCCGTGCAGGCATGCAAGCCAGGTGAGGTCTGCGCGATTCCGCAGGTGCGCGCCACCTACAAGCTGATTTTCTGGATCGTGGCCGTGCTGGTCCTGGTCGCGCTTGGATTTCCCTATGTCGTTCCATTTTTCTATTAACCAGGAGTTCATCATGAAGAAACTGTTTGCCTCCCTTGCCCTCGCCGCCGCTGTTGCCCCGGTGTGGGCCGCTACCCAGACCGTCACGCTAGCGGTTCCCGGCATGACTTGCGCCGCCTGCCCGATCACAGTCAAGAAAGCGCTCTCCAAGGTCGAAGGCGTGAGCAAGGTCGATGTGGGCTTCGAGAAGCGCGAGGCCGTCGTCACTTTTGACGACACCAAGGCCAGCGTACAGAAGCTGACCAAGGCCACCGCAGACGCCGGCTATCCGTCCAGCGTCAAGCAGTGAGCCAGCAAGCCAACGACAACAGCGAGAGCCGCTTCATGGGACTGATGACACGCATTGCCGATAAAACCGGCGCGCTCGGCAGCGTCGTTTCCGCGATGGGCTGCGCCGCCTGCTTTCCAGCCCTCGCCAGCTTCGGCGCGGCCATCGGGCTGGGCTTCTTGAGCCAGTACGAGGGACTGTTCATCAGCCGCCTGCTGCCGCTGTTTGCCGCGCTGGCCTTCCTGGCGAACGCGCTGGGTTGGTTCAGTCATCGGCAATGGCTGCGCAGTCTGCTCGGCATGATCGGCCCGGCCATCGTGTTTGCGGCCACGGTCTGGCTGCTCGGCAACTGGTGGACGGCGAACCTGATGTACGTCGGCCTGGCCTTGATGATTGGGGTGTCGATCTGGGACTTCGTGTCGCCGGCGCATCGCCGTTGCGGACCGGACGGCTGCGAACTCCCCGCCAAGCGCTTGTGAAAGACGGCTGACCGTGCGACACGGCGGCCCACACGAATAAGGAACGATGGTATGAGCACTCTCAAAATCACCGGCATGACTTGCGACTCGTGCGCAGTGCATGTCAAGGACGCCCTGGAGAAAGTGCCCGGCGTGCAATCAGCGGATGTCTCCTACGCCAAGGGCAGCGCCAAGCTCGCCATTGAGGTCGGCACGTCAC
The DNA here is from genome assembly GCF_011045815.1 of Proteus vulgaris. Taxonomy (GTDB): domain Bacteria; phylum Pseudomonadota; class Gammaproteobacteria; order Enterobacterales; family Enterobacteriaceae; genus Proteus; species Proteus vulgaris_B. The sequence continues at coordinate 50,615 of NZ_CP047346.1, forward strand.
CCGACGCGCTGACGGCCGCTGTAGCTGGACTCGGTTATCGGGCCACGCTGGCCGATGCCCCCTCAGTTTCGACGCCGGGCGGATTGCTCGACAAGATGCGCGATCTGCTGGGCAGAAACGACAAGACGGGTAGCAGCGGCGCATTGCATATCGCCGTCATCGGCAGCGGCGGGGCCGCGATGGCAGCGGCGCTGAAGGCCGTCGAGCAAGGCGCACGTGTCACGCTGATCGAGCGCGGCACCATCGGCGGCACCTGCGTCAATGTCGGTTGTGTGCCGTCCAAGATCATGATCCGCGCCGCCCATATCGCCCATCTGCGCCGGGAAAGCCCGTTCGATGGCGGCATCGCCGCTACCACGCCGACCATCCAGCGCACGGCGCTGCTGGCCCAGCAGCAGGCCCGCGTCGATGAACTGCGCCACGCCAAGTACGAAGGCATCTTGGAGGGCAATCCGGCGATCACTGTGCTGCACGGCTCCGCCCGCTTTAAGGACAATCGCAACCTGATCGTGCAACTCAACGACGGCGGCGAGCGCGTGGTGGCATTCGACCGCTGCCTGATCGCCACCGGCGCGAGCCCGGCCGTGCCGCCGATTCCCGGCCTGAAAGACACTCCGTACTGGACTTCCACTGAAGCGCTGGTCAGCGAGACGATTCCTAAGCGCCTGGCCGTGATTGGCTCATCAGTGGTGGCGCTGGAGCTGGCGCAGGCGTTCGCCCGACTCGGAGCGAAGGTGACGATCCTGGCTCGCAGCACGCTGTTCTTCCGCGAAGACCCAGCTATAGGCGAAGCCGTCACGGCCGCATTCCGCATGGAGGGCATCGAGGTGAGGGAACACACCCAGGCCAGCCAGGTCGCGTATATCAATGGTGAAGGGGACGGCGAATTCGTGCTCACCACGGCGCACGGCGAACTGCGCGCCGACAAGCTGCTGGTCGCCACCGGCCGCGCGCCCAACACACGCAAGCTGGCACTGGATGCGACGGGCGTCACGCTCACCCCGCAAGGCGCTATCGTCATCGACCCCGGCATGCGTACAAGCGTGGAACACATCTACGCCGCAGGCGACTGCACCGACCAGCCGCAGTTCGTCTATGTGGCGGCAGCGGCCGGCACTCGCGCCGCGATCAACATGACCGGCGGTGACGCGGCCCTGAACCTGACCGCGATGCCGGCCGTGGTGTTCACCGACCCGCAAGTGGCGACCGTAGGCTACAGCGAGGCGGAAGCGCACCATGACGGCATCAAAACTGATAGTCGCACGCTAACGCTGGACAACGTGCCGCGCGCGCTCGCCAACTTCGACACGCGCGGCTTCATCAAACTGGTGGTTGAAGAAGGCAGCGGACGACTGATCGGCGTGCAGGCAGTGGCCCCGGAAGCGGGCGAACTGATCCAGACGGCCGCACTGGCGATTCGCAACCGGATGACGGTGCAGGAACTGGCCGACCAGTTGTTCCCCTACCTGACGATGGTCGAAGGGTTGAAGCTCGCGGCGCAGACCTTCAACAAGGATGTGAAGCAGCTTTCCTGCTGCGCCGGGTGAGGACAAGGAGGTGTGCGATGAGCGCCTACACGGTATCGCAACTGGCCCATAACGCTGGGGTGAGCGTACATATCGTGCGCGACTACCTGGTGCGCGGCTTGTTACGGCCGGTGGCCTGCACCACGGGCGGCTACGGCGTGTTCGACGATGCGGCCTTGCAACGGCTGTGCTTCGTGCGCGCGGCCTTCGAGGCGGGTATCGGCCTGGATGCCCTGGCGCGGCTGTGCCGTGCGCTCGACGCAGCGGACGGCGCACAAGCCGCAGCGCAGCTTGCCGTGCTGCGCCAGTTGGTCGAGCGGCGGCGCGCGGCGTTGGCCCATCTGGACGCGCAACTGGCCTCCATGCCAGCCGAGCGGGCGCACGAGGAGGCATTGCCGTGAACGCCCCTGACAAACTGCCGCCCGAGACGCGCCAACCCGTTTCCGGCTACCTGTGGGGTGCGCTGGCCGTGTTGACCTGCCCCTGCCATCTGCCGATTCTCGCCGCCGTGCTGGCCGGGACGACCGCCGGTGCCTTCCTTGGCGAGCATTGGGGTGTTGCCGCGCTCGCGCTGACCGGCTTGTTCGTTCTGGCCGTAACGCGGCTGCTGCGCGCCTTCCGGGGCGGATCATGACGAGTTCGCAGCCCGCCGGATGGACGGCGGCCGAGTTGGCGCAGGCGGCGGCGCGCGGACAGCTTGACCTGCATTACCAGCCGCTGGTCGATCTGCGCGATCACCGGATCGCTGGCGCGGAAGCGTTGATGCGCTGGCGGCATCCGAGGCTTGGCCTGTTGCCGCCCGGCCAGTTCCTGCCGCTGGCCGAGTCGTTCGGCCTGATGCCGGAAATAGGCGCGTGGGTGCTGGGCGAGGCCTGTCGCCAGATGCACAAGTGGCAAGGACCGGCATGGCAACCGTTCCGTCTTGCCATCAATGTGTCCGCCAGCCAGGTTGGGCCAACGTTCGACGACGAGGTAAAGCGGGTGCTGGCCGATATGGCCCTGCCCGCCGAGCTTCTGGAGATCGAACTGACCGAATCGGTCGCATTCGGCAATCCAGCCCTGTTCGCCAGTTTCGACGCCTTGCGCGCCATCGGCGTGCGCTTCGCCGCCGACGACTTCGGCACCGGCTATTCCTGCCTGCAACATCTGAAATGCTGCCCCATCACCACATTGAAAATCGACCAATCCTTTGTCGCTAGGCTCCCGGATGATGCCCGTGACCAAACTATCGTGCGGGCGGTGATCCAGCTCGCGCACGGGCTGGGCATGGATGTCATTTTCAGAAGACGACTGCACCAGTTGATTGGGCGTAATGGCTGTTGTGCAGCCAGCTCCTGACAGTTCAATATCAGAAGTGATCTGCACCAATCTCGACTATGCTCAATACTCGTGTGCACCAAAGCGAGGTGAGCATGGCGACGGACACCCCACGGATTCCAGAACAAGGCGTGGCCACTCTGCCTGATGAGGCTTGGGAGCGTGCGCGCCGTCGTGCGGAGATCATCAGTCCGTTGGCGCAGTCGGAGACGGTCGGGCACGAAGCGGCCGATATGGCGGCTCAGGCGCTGGGCTTGTCTCGGCGCCAGGTATACGTTCTGATCCGGCGTGCCCGGCAAGGCAGCGGCCTCGTGACGGATCTGGTGCCCGGCCAGTCCGGTGGAGGTAAAGGTAAGGGGCGCTTGCCGGAACCGGTCGAGCGCGTCATCCACGAGCTACTGCAAAAGCGGTTCCTGACCAAGCAGAAGCGCAGCCTAGCGGCCTTTCACCGCGAAGTCACTCAGGTGTGCAAGGCTCAAAAACTGCGAGTGCCGGCGCGCAATACCGTGGCCTTACGGATCGCTAGCCTTGACCCGCGCAAGGTCATCCGCCGGCGGGAAGGCCAGGATGCCGCTCGTGACCTACAAGGTGTGGGCGGCGAGCCTCCTGCCGTGACCGCGCCGCTGGAGCAGGTGCAGATAGACCATACGGTCATCGACCTGATCGTGGTCGATGACCGCGACCGGCAACCTATTGGCCGCCCGTACCTGACCCTCGCCATCGACGTGTTCACCCGCTGCGTGCTCGGCATGGTCGTCACGCTGGAAGCGCCGTCTGCCGTTTCGGTTGGCCTGTGCCTCGTGCATGTCGCCTGCGACAAGCGCCCTTGGCTGGAAGGACTGAACGTGGAAATGGATTGGCAGATGAGCGGCAAGCCCTTACTGCTCTACCTAGACAACGCGGCCGAGTTCAAGAGCGAGGCCCTGCGCCGGGGTTGCGAGCAGCATGGCATCCGGCTGGACTATCGCCCGCTGGGACAGCCGCACTATGGCGGCATCGTGGAACGGATCATCGGCACGGCGATGCAGATGATTCACGACGAACTGCCGGGAACGACCTTCTCCAACCCTGACCAGCGCGGCGACTACGATTCCGAAAACAAGGCCGCCCTGACGCTGCGCGAGCTAGAGCGCTGGCTCACATTGGCGGTCGGCACCTACCACGGTTCGGTGCACAACGGCCTGCTCCAACCGCCGGCCGCGCGCTGGGCCGAGGCCGTGGCGCGTGTCGGCGTACCGGCCGTCGTCACACGCGCTACTTCGTTCCTGGTCGATTTTCTGCCGATCCTCCGGCGCACGCTGACCCGCACCGGCTTTGTCATCGACCACATCCACTACTACGCCGATGGGCACTGTTGCAAATAGTCGGTGGTGATAAACTTATCATCCCCTTTTGCTGATGGAGCTGCACATGAACCCATTCAAAGGCCGGCATTTTCAGCGTGACATCATTCTGTGGGCCGTACGCTGGTACTGCAAATACGGCATCAGTTACCGTGAGCTGCAGGAGATGCTGGCTGAACGCGGAGTGAATGTCGATCACTCCACGATTTACCGCTGGGTTCAGCGTTATGCGCCTGAAATGGAAAAACGGCTGCGCTGGTACTGGCGTAACCCTTCCGATCTTTGCCCGTGGCACATGGATGAAACCTACGTGAAGGTCAATGGCCGCTGGGCGTATCTGTACCGGGCCGTCGACAGCCGGGGCCGCACTGTCGATTTTTATCTCTCCTCCCGTCGTAACAGCAAAGCTGCATACCGGTTTCTGGGTAAAATCCTCAACAACGTGAAGAAGTGGCAGATCCCGCGATTCATCAACACGGATAAAGCGCCCGCCTATGGTCGCGCGCTTGCTCTGCTCAAACGCGAAGGCCGGTGCCCGTCTGACGTTGAACACCGACAGATTAAGTACCGGAACAACGTGATTGAATGCGATCATGGCAAACTGAAACGGATAATCGGCGCCACGCTGGGATTTAAATCCATGAAGACGGCTTACGCCACCATCAAAGGTATTGAGGTGATGCGTGCACTACGCAAAGGCCAGGCCTCAGCATTTTATTATGGTGATCCCCTGGGCGAAATGCGCCTGGTAAGCAGAGTTTTTGAAATGTAAGGCCTTTGAATAAGACAAAAGGCTGCCTCATCGCTAACTTTGCAACAGTGCCTAAAATAAGCCTTATATCCAAGCATAAAACAAGGTTGTCTAGACTTCTTTTAACAGTAAAGTTATCATAAAACTGAATTTTATTTTTTAGGTAAGTTTATGCATTCTATCCGCATTCGTTAAGACACAACTATTTGCATAGTGACACTATTTTATAATGGTGGGCTTTTGTTGTGTCTTTAAGAATATATGCGGATATATAAAGTAAAAGTATGCTTAATTTATAAGTATGCTTTTAGTGCATAGTTTCCAGTTATAACTTAATTGACTAGCTATTTGTCCACCCTGTGGATGAATAGCTTTTTTTTTGGGAGGACACTGTGATGCTAGCTTTTGTTTTCACCTAAATCCTGTTTGCTGCATAAAAAATTTCAAGAGCTAAACAGGAGTAAATAAAAATGAGTTTAATTATTAAAGCGAGAAACATACGCTTGGATTATGCTGGGCGTGATGTTTTGGATATTGATGAATTGGAAATTCACTCTTATGACCGTATTGGTCTTGTGGGTGATAACGGAGCAGGAAAGAGTAGTTTACTCAAAGTACTTAATGGCGAAATTGTTTTAGCCGAAGCGACATTACAGCGTTTTGGTGATTTTGCACATATCAGCCAACTGGGCGGAATCGAAATAGAAACGGTCGAAGACCGGGCAATGTTATCTCGCCTTGGTGTTTCCAATGTACAAAACGACACAATGAGTGGCGGAGAGGAAACTCGTGCAAAAATTGCTGCCGCATTTTCCCAACAAGTACATGGCATTCTAGCGGATGAACCAACCAGCCACCTTGATCTCAATGGAATAGATCTACTTATTGGTCAACTTAAAGCATTTGATGGAGCATTACTTGTTATCAGTCATGACCGATATTTTCTTGATATGGTTGTAGACAAGATATGGGAGTTAAAAGACGGTAAAATTACGGAATATTGGGGTGGTTACTCGGATTACTTGCGTCAAAAAGAAGAAGAGCGACAACACCAAGCCGTAGAATATGAGCTGATGATGAAGGAACGGGAGCGATTAGAATCTGCTGTGCAAGAAAAACGCCAGCAAGCTAATCGATTAGACAATAAGAAAAAAGGAGAAAAATCCAAAAACTCTACCGAAAGTGCTGGACGACTTGGGCATGCAAAAATGACTGGCACCAAGCAAAGAAAACTGTATCAGGCAGCTAAGAGTATGGAAAAGCGTTTGGCTGCATTAGAAGATATTCAAGCACCAGAGCATTTGCGTTCTATTCGTTTTCGTCAAAGTTCAGCCCTAGAACTGCACAATAAGTTCCCGATTACGGCAGATGGTCTGAGCTTAAAATTTGGTAGCCGTACTATCTTTGATGACGCTAACTTTATAATACCGCTTGGCGCTAAAGTCGCTATAACTGGATCGAATGGAACAGGGAAAACGTCCTTGTTAAAAATGATATCAGAACGTGCTGATGGATTAACCATATCTCCAAAAGCTGAAATTGGCTACTTTACACAAACAGGATATAAATTTAACACGCATAAATCTGTGCTCTCCTTTATGCAGGAAGAGTGCGAGTACACAGTTGCGGAAATTCGTGCAGTATTGGCTTCAATGGGGATCGGAGCGAATGATATTCAAAAAAACTTATCCGACTTATCGGGAGGTGAAATCATCAAACTGCTTTTATCCAAAATGCTTTTAGGAAAATATAATATTTTGCTTATGGATGAACCAGGAAACTATCTTGACCTAAAAAGTATTGCCGCATTAGAAACAATGATGAAGTCCTATGCAGGAACTATTATCTTCGTATCTCATGACAAGCAATTGGTCGATAATATTGCTGACATTATCTACGAGATCAAAGACCACAAAATCATCAAGACTTTTGAGAGAGATTGTTAATGATAGCCAATCTAATCCGAACATTAATTATTGAACTCTTTAAAGGAAATTAAAAATGACAATTCAAGATATTCAATCACTTGCTGAAGCACACGGCTTGTTGCTTACGGACAAAATGAATTTCAATGAAATGGGCATTGATTTTAAGGTCGTTTTTGCTCTTGATACAAAGGGGCAACAATGGTTGCTGCGTATTCCTCGTCGTGATGGCATGAGGGAACAAATCAAGAAAGAAAAACGCATTTTAGAATTGGTAAAAAAACATCTTTCTGTAGAGGTTCCTGATTGGAGAATTTCATCTACAGAATTAGTGGCTTATCCCATACTTAAAGATAATCCTGTTTTAAATTTGGATGCTGAAACCTATGAAATAATTTGGAATATGGACAAAGATAGCCCGAAATACATAACATCTTTGGCAAAAACCTTATTTGAAATCCATAGTATTCCTGAAAAAGAAGTTCGGGAAAATGATTTGAAAATTATGAAACCTTCAGATTTAAGACCTGAAATAGCAAACAATTTGCAGTTAGTAAAATCTGAAATTGGTATAAGTGAGCAATTGGAAACCCGCTACAGAAAATGGTTGGATAATGATGTTCTATGGGCAGATTTCACCCAATTTATACATGGCGATTTATATGCTGGGCATGTACTAGCTTCAAAGGATGGAGCTGTTTCAGGCGTTATTGATTGGTCAACAGCCCATATAGATGACCCAGCGATTGATTTTGCTGGGCATGTAACTTTGTTTGGAGAAGAAAGCCTCAAAACTCTAATCATCGAGTATGAAAAACTAGGGGGTAAAGTTTGGAATAAACTATATGAACAGACTTTAGAAAGAGCAGCGGCCTCTCCTTTGATGTATGGTTTATTTGCCTTAGAAACTCAAAATGAAAGCCTTATCGTTGGAGCAAAAGCTCAGTTGGGAGTTATATAATTTAAAAATATGATTGCTGAGAACTGCCTTGTTTTGAAACTTGGTTGGCTTTAATTAGTTTTTAGTATTCTTTATAGAAAATGCCTCGATCAAGGGGCATTTCTAACAATCATTTAACATAAAATTTCTTATGTGAAGTAACCTGAATGCAGCGGTGCCCCATTGGGGGCGCGTTGAGATAAGCCTCTTTTAGATAACTTTAGCAACTCGATAGACAGTTGCAACGTAAGCGCCCTTAAATCAGCATCTTTTAACCCAGCCTATACAGCTTCACACTAATACCTGTCTTTTTGAAAGGGGTATTGGTGATGACTTTACAGGAACGCCAGCAGTTCTGGCAGCAACACATTGGTGCCTGGCAAGCATCTGATTCATCCGGTGCGGCTTTTTGCAAGCAGCATGATTTGAATTACGCGCAGTTTAATTATTGGCGTAAAAAGCTCCAGGTAAATGAGGTTGTTGAAAAACCTGCAGGCTTTGCTCAAGTGACACAGTTAGCTGCTTCGCACAACCGCCTTCATGATGAGCTGGGCGTTCATTTACCCAGTGGCATAAGCTTTTCAGGGGTCAATGCAGGCAATTTGGATCTCGTCTTGGCACTGCTGAGGCAGCTGTAGTGAAAGTGCGCTATTTGCGGCCAGCCAAACAGATGCCAGAAATTTATCTGTACCGTGCGCCGGTGGATTTTAGGAAACAAACCAACGGTTTAGCGTTGCTGGTGGAACAAGAGCTGGGCCACAATCCGTTCAGCGGTGCGCTGTATGCCTTCACCAATCGCCAGCGCAACAAAATCAAATGCGTGATGTGGGAAGACAACGGTTTCGTCATGTATTACAAAGCGCTGGCCGAAGAGAAATTTAAGTGGCCCAAGCCTGCTGACGAGTTGCTGGCCTTAACAGGTGAGCAAATAAACTGGCTGTTAGATGGCTATGATATTAGTCTATTTAAGGGCCATAAAAAACTACAATACGACAGTCTTGGATAGCTTGATTTTATTGGGTTTTATCTGCTTTTACGGCTGTCTTTCAGAGTCGTTTTTGCTATAATTTGGGTATGAAGAAACAGCCTAAACTCCCCATTAAAACATCTGATTTAAGCAGTCTAAGTGCTGCTGAATTACGTTTGATGGTGGCTCAATTTCAAGCGGTTGTAGAAGAACAAAATGCCAGTTTGTTAGAGCATAAAAGCGAGCTCAAAGCAGCCCATCGTCGTATCGAACTACTGGAAGAAATGAACCGCCTGCTGAAAACGCAGAAGTTCAGTGCCAGCAGCGAAAAATCCAAGTTCCAGTTAAACCTCTTTGATGAAACTGAGCTTGAGGCTCAGCTTGATGAGCTGTTCGATACCTTGCCTGAAGCGTCTGATGAAAACGCAGAGCTGACTCAAGCACGTAAAGCTCGCCAAACACGTCAGCGTGGTTTCTCTGCAAATCTAGTACGTGAGCGCATCGAGCACACGCTAACTGAGTTAGAAAAAACCGGTGCCGACACAACCTTCTTCACCAAAGTAAAAGAAGAGCTACATTACATTCCGGCACAGCTGAAAGTGTTGGAGCATTGGCAAGAAAAAGCCGTTTTCACCTCCAAAGAAAGCATGCCAGAAGAACAGATGATTGCGGCGCAGCGCCCAGTACATCCTTTTGGTAAGTGCTCGGTGACCACTTCGCTGATTGCGCACGTAATTGTAGATAAATATCTGTATGGCATGCCGTTGTATCGCCAAGAAGGCAAGTTTAAAAACTTAGGCCACTTGATTCAGCGCAATAACATGGCGCAATGGTGCATGTGCTTTGCTGATGCAGCTAAACCTCTGCTACAGTTGATGCGCGAGGTGCAAAACAGCGGCAGCTATCTGCAAGCTGATGAAACCCGTCTGCAAGTGCTGAAAGAAGACGGAGAAACAGCACAGTCAGATAAATGGATGTGGGTGATCCGCGGCGGGCCGCCTAGCCAGCTTAGCGTACTCTTTGAATACGATCCTTCGCGTGCAGGCAGTGTGGCTGTGCGCCTGCTCGATGATTTTAAGGGTGTGCTGCAAGCCGATGGTTTTTCTGGCTATAGCGCAGTCTGCAAAGCCAACTCGATTACGCGCATTGGCTGCTGGGATCATGCTCGGCGTAAGTTTGTTGAAGCCGATAAAAGCGCTGATTCTAAAGCTAAAGCCAAGCAAGGCACAGTGAGTAAAGCTGATGTAGCGCTGGGCTATATCCGTAAACTCTATCGCGTAGAAAGCAACATCGCGGACAAAACCGACGAAGAGCGTTTAAAGGCGCGCCAAGAAATCAGCGTGCCGGTACTGAATGAGTTTAAGCTGTGGCTTGAGAAAAACGCTGCAAAAATCATGAAAGGCGGCGCTCTGAGAAAAGCCATCGACTACACCTTAAATCAATGGGAATACCTGATTGGCTATTGTGAGCGCGGCGACCTGATGATCAGCAATATCATGGCCGAAAACGCCATTCGTCCCTTCGCTATTGGCCGTAAAAATTGGCTATTCGCCGACACACGCAAAGGCGCCGAAGCCAGCGCCGCATGTTACTCATTAATCGAAACCGCCAAAGCCAACAACCTGGATCCGCAAGCCTACATTAAACATATTCTTGACCATGTTGCGACTGCTGACACCCTCGAGAAACTCGAAGCGCTACTGCCCTGGAATGTGAAACTGGGTTAGGCTGAGTAATCGTTTTGCAAGGGTGCTGATTTAAGGGCGCTTACGTTGCAACTCCACAATTCACTGCTTTGGCAATTTCTTCCTTAGTCATATTGCCAACTACTAGCAATTCTTTTATTCGTTTATGTTTAGCCTCATTTGCCTTCTTGCCTGTTGGTTTGTAACCCGAACGTGCCAGGCCCTGCTTAATACGTTCTATACGTTTCTCATTGTCTAGGCGGGCCATTGTTGCCAGAAGATCAATCAACATATTGTTGATGAGTTCCAAGATTGAATGAGTAATGCTGTCACTGGTTTGAAGGCACTGTTGCAAATAGTCGGTGGTGATAAACTTATCATCCCCTTTTGCTGATGGAGCTGCACATGAACCCATTCAAAGGCCGGCATTTTCAGCGTGACATCATTCTGTGGGCCGTACGCTGGTACTGCAAATACGGCATCAGTTACCGTGAGCTGCAGGAGATGCTGGCTGAACGCGGAGTGAATGTCGATCACTCCACGATTTACCGCTGGGTTCAGCGTTATGCGCCTGAAATGGAAAAACGGCTGCGCTGGTACTGGCGTAACCCTTCCGATCTTTGCCCGTGGCACATGGATGAAACCTACGTGAAGGTCAATGGCCGCTGGGCGTATCTGTACCGGGCCGTCGACAGCCGGGGCCGCACTGTCGATTTTTATCTCTCCTCCCGTCGTAACAGCAAAGCTGCATACCGGTTTCTGGGTAAAATCCTCAACAACGTGAAGAAGTGGCAGATCCCGCGATTCATCAACACGGATAAAGCGCCCGCCTATGGTCGCGCGCTTGCTCTGCTCAAACGCGAAGGCCGGTGCCCGTCTGACGTTGAACACCGACAGATTAAGTACCGGAACAACGTGATTGAATGCGATCATGGCAAACTGAAACGGATAATCGGCGCCACGCTGGGATTTAAATCCATGAAGACGGCTTACGCCACCATCAAAGGTATTGAGGTGATGCGTGCACTACGCAAAGGCCAGGCCTCAGCATTTTATTATGGTGATCCCCTGGGCGAAATGCGCCTGGTAAGCAGAGTTTTTGAAATGTAAGGCCTTTGAATAAGACAAAAGGCTGCCTCATCACTAACTTTGCAACAGTGCCCGAACAGGTGGATGAGTCGGCGCTGTTCCGCATGATCGGCCAGATGCGTGAGATTGTGACCAGCGCGCAGAAGGCCACACGCAAGGCGCGGCGTGACGCGGATCGCCGCCAGCACCTCAAGACATCAGCTCGGCCGGACAAGCCCGTTCCGCCGGATACGGATATTGCCGACCCGCAGGCAGACAACTTGCCACCCGCCAAACCGTTCGACCAGATTGAGGAGTGGTAGCCGTGGACGAATATCCCATCATCGACCTGTCCCACCTGCTGCCGGCGGCCCAGGGCTTGGCCCGTCTTCCGGCGGACGAGCGCATCCAGCGCCTTCGCGCCGACCGCTGGATCGGCTATCCGCGCGCAGTCGAGGCGCTGAACCGGCTGGAAGCCCTTTATGCGTGGCCAAACAAGCAACGCATGCCCAACCTGCTGCTGGTTGGCCCGACCAACAATGGCAAGTCGATGATCGTCGAGAAGTTCCGCCGCACCCACCCGGCCAGCTCCGACGCCGACCAGGAGCACATCCCGGTGTTGGTCGTGCAGATGCCGTCCGAGCCGTCCGTGATCCGCTTCTACGTCGCGCTGCTCGCCGCGATGGGCGCGCCGCTGCGCCCACGCCCACGGTTGCCGGAAATGGAGCAACTGGCTCTGGCACTGCTGCGCAAGGTCGGCGTGCGCATGCTGGTGATCGACGAGCTGCACAACGTGCTGGCCGGCAACAGCGTCAACCGCCGGGAATTCCTCAACCTGCTGCGCTTCCTCGGCAACGAACTGCGCATCCCGTTGGTTGGGGTAGGCACGCGCGACGCCTACCTAGCCATCCGCTCCGATGACCAGTTGGAAAATCGCTTCGAGCCGATGATGCTGCCGGTATGGGAGGCCAACGACGATTGCTGCTCACTGCTGGCCAGCTTCGCCGCTTCGCTCCCGCTGCGCCGGCCTTCCCCAATTGCCACGCTGGACATGGCTCGCTACCTGCTCACACGCAGCGAGGGCACCATAGGGGAACTGGCGCACTTGCTGATGGCGGCGGCCATCGTCGCCGTGGAGAGCGGCGAGGAAGCGATCAACCATCGCACACTCAGCATGGCCTGTTGAGTTGCATCTAAAATTGACCCACTGGGGGTGCGGACGATTTCTTGGACGGTTTATACGGACATCAATCCGACCGCATGACGATACTCGATGGGACTACGCCCGCCAAGCGACACTTTGATGCGGCGCTCGTTGTACCAGTGGATATAGGCATCGATTCGCGTCATGAGGTCTTTCAGCGTCACGTGCTGCCAATTCCTCGGGTAGATTAGTTCGGTCTTCAATCGTCCGAAAAAGCCCTCGCATGCAGCATTGTCTGGCGAGCAGCCCTTTTTGGACATCGACCGCGTTAATTGGGCATTTTCAGTGCGGCGGATCCACGCAGGCCAGCGATAATGCGAGCCCCTGTCCGAATGGATAACCGGATGCTCACCGGGTCGCAGTGTCCGTACCGCGTGATCCAGCATGGTATTGACCAGGTTCGCATCCGGGCTGGTGCCGATATTCCAGGCCACCACCAGCCCATCGAAGCAATCGACGATCGGCGAGACGTAGACCTTCCCTGCCGGAATGTGTATTTCCGTCAGATCGGTCAACCATTTCGTATTCGGCGCCGACGCGTGAAAGTCGCGATTCAGCAGATTCGGGACCGCTGGTGTCGGGTCGCCAGCATACGCCGAGAAGCGCCGGCGGCGCGGTGTTCTCACGACCAGACGCTCTTGCGCCATCAAGCGACGCACGACCTTCTCGGACACACGCATGCCACCAAGGCGCAAGGCACTATCAATGCGTCGATAGCCATAGCAGCGGTAGTTGTCCTCGAAGATAGTCCGAATGACCTCACGCACCTGCGTGTACTTGTCGGGCCGCGTCTGCCGCAGGCGTTGATAGAAGTATGTGCTGCGCGCCAGCTTCAGGCCGCACAACAGATTGGCTAATGGAAACGTGACTCTGAGGGCATCAACCACCTTCGTTTTTTCTCGGCTTGTCAGTTCGAGGGGGTTGATGCCCATGTCTTTTTTTATCAATTCACTCGCCTTCTCCAGAATTGCATTCTCCATGCGAAGCCGCTGGTTCTGGCTCTCCAGTTCGGCCAGTTCCCTGAGTAGTGCCTCATGCCGCTGCTCGAGCGAGGTGTCACCTTTCTTCTTTGTCATGGGTTTTAGGGGCACTTTGCCAAGTAATCGATGCTGCCAGTTATACAACGTTGGTCGCGATACACCGACAGTGTCGGCCACATCCTTTGCCAAACCTACGCGCAGGTTCAGTGCAATGACGGCTTGCTGCTTCTCGAGGCGAGAGCGGGCGACTGTGGGAGCGCTGCTGCCGACGACCGTCCTAGCGAATTCAGGGCGTAAATCACGGATCCAGGCACGCAAGGCCTCGCGGCTTGGGTAGCCCAGGCTTCGGATTGTGTGACTCAGGCAGTAGCCTTGTTCGATATAGTGATCTACTGCCCGTTGCTTTTGCTCATCGGTGTACTGCCGTTTTATCCGTTGATAGCCTCGGCGAAGATCCTGATTCCGTTCGAATTCTGCCAACCAGGCCTTCAGCGAGTTCTTGGTGGGGTATCCCAGCTGCCGTAGTGTGGCGCTCATCCGGCGCCCAAGCTTCAGGTACAACCTCACGGCTCGAAGGCGATCTTCATACGAATACATGAACTACTCCTAAAGTAGTCCAAGATTTTGTCCGCACCCCAACTTAGGGTAAAGATTTGCGTCGAAATTTGACCCACGTATGACACTGTTTCCCGTCTGGATATGGCGGGAGAAATCAAGGAGTGATAAACGTGGCGATATTGAGCGCAATTCGACGCTGGCATTTTCGCGATGGTGCGTCGATTCGGGAAATAGCCCGACGAAGCGGCCTGTCCAGGAACACCGTTCGCAAGTATTTGCAAAGCAAGGTGGTTGAACCGCAGTACCCAGCGCGAGACAGCGTTGGCAAGTTAAGTCCTTTTGAGCCCAAGTTAAGGCAGTGGCTCTCCACCGAGCACAAAAAGACAAAGAAGCTGCGCAGAAACCTGCGCAGCATGTACCGGGATTTGGTCGCTTTGGGCTTTACCGGGTCTTATGACCGAGTGTGTGCCTTTGCCCGACAGTGGAAAGATTCCGAACAGTTCAAGGCGCAAACCTCGGGCAAGGGTTGTTTCATCCCCTTGCGCTTTGCTTGTGGCGAAGCCTTCCAATTCGATTGGAGTGAGGACTTTGCCCGCATAGCGGGCAAACAGGTCAAACTTCAGATTGCCCAGTTTAAGTTGGCCCACAGCCGGGCCTTTGTGCTTCGGGCTTACTACCAGCAAAAACATGAAATGCTGTTTGATGCCCACTGGCATGCCTTTCAAATCTTCGGTGGCATTCCCAAGCGCGGCATCTACGACAACATGAAGACCGCTGTGGATTCGGTGGGGCGTGGCAAAGAGCGCAGGGTCAATCAGCGGTTCACTGCCATGGTCAGCCACTACCTGTTTGATGCGCAGTTCTGTAATCCAGCATCGGGTTGGGAGAAAGGCCAGATTGAGAAGAACGTGCAGGATTCCCGCCAACGCCTGTGGCAAGGGGCACCAGACTTTCAAAGCCTTGCTGATTTGAATGTGTGGCTTGAGCATCGCTGCAAAGCGCTGTGGTCTGAGCTGCGCCACCCCGAATTGGACCAAACCGTGCAAGAGGCCTTTGCCGATGAACAAGGCGAGTTGATGGCGCTACCCAATGCCTTTGATGCATTCGTGGAGCAAACCAAGCGAGTCACTTCAACCTGCCTTGTTCACCACGAGGGCAATCGCTACAGCGTTCCTGCCAGTTACGCCAACAGGGCCATCAGCCTTCGGATTTATGCAGACAAGCTGGTGATGGCTGCCGAAGGCCAACACATTGCCGAGCATCCAAGATTGTTTGGCAGTGGCCACGCTCGGCGTGGCCACACACAATACGACTGGCACCATTACTTGTCTGTGCTTCAGAAGAAACCTGGGGCGTTGCGCAATGGTGCGCCATTTGCTGAATTGCCACCCGCGTTCAAGAAGCTTCAATCCATCTTGCTGCAACGCCCCGGCGGTGACCGTGACATGGTGGAAATTCTGGCCCTTGTATTGCACCACGATGAAGGTGCGGTACTCAGTGCTGTGGAATTGGCATTGGAGTGTGGCAAGCCATCGAAGGAGCATGTGCTTAATCTGTTGGGACGTTTGACCGAAGAACCTCCACCCAAACCGATTCCAATTCCCAAGGGGTTAAGGCTGACATTGGAACCACAGGCCAACGTGAACCGCTATGACAGTTTAAGGAGAGCCCATGATGCAGCATGAAGGCCATGTGAGAATCCTCAAATCCTTGAAACTCTTTGGCATGGCACACGCCATTGAGGAGTTGGGCAATCAGAATTCACCAGCATTTAATCAAGCCTTGCCCATGCTGGACAGCTTGATTAAAGCTGAAGTGGCAGAGCGTGAAGTACGTTCGGTGAACTATCAATTGCGGGTGGCCAAGTTCCCCGTGTATCGGGACTTGGTGGGCTTTGACTTCAGTCAAAGCCTGGTTAATGAGGCCACGGTCAAACAATTGCACCGGTGCGACTTCATGGAACAAGCCCAGAACGTGGTGCTGATTGGTGGGCCAGGCACAGGCAAGACTCACCTGGCCACAGCCATTGGTACACAAGCAGTGATGCACTTGAACCGACGGGTGCGTTTCTTCTCCACCGTGGATTTGGTCAATGCACTGGAGCAAGAGAAATCATCTGGGCGTCAGGGACAAATCGCAAACCGTCTGTTGTATGCCGATTTGGTGATTCTGGATGAGCTGGGATATTTGCCTTTTAGCCAAACCGGTGGGGCACTGCTGTTTCACCTGCTCTCAAAGCTGTACGAAAAAACCAGCGTGATACTGACCACCAACTTGAGCTTCTCGGAATGGAGCCGAGTGTTTGGCGATGAAAAGATGACAACAGCGTTGTTGGACCGACTAACCCACCACTGCCACATCCTGGAAACCGGCAATGAAAGTTACCGCTTCAAACACAGTTCAACTCAGAATAAGCAGGAGGAAAAACAGACCCGCAAACTGAAAATCGAGACATAATTCTGACAACAAGGGGTGGGTCAAAATTCAATGCAAATCCCGGGTCAAATTTGGGTGCAAATCAACAGATATCGACAACCTCTCGCGCAACCAAGACATCGCGGTCGGACTGCAAGTGATCTTGAAGCCACGGGCCCGTCCCACCCCGACATGGACCTCGATGCCCGAACGGACGTTAGATTTCGAGTTCTAGGCGTTCTGCGATGAAGGTTGGATCCCAGCCGGGATTGAAAGTGTCGACGTGGGTGAATCCGAGCCGCTCGTATAGGCCACGCAGGTTCGGGTGGCAGTCGAGCCGCAGCTTGGCGCACCCCTGCGTTCGCGCGGCATGGCGGCAAGCCTCGATCAGCGCGGAGCTGACACCCCGGCCCGCATGTGTCCGTCGCACCGCGAGCTTGTGCAGATATGCGGCCTCCCCCTTGAGGGCGTCGGGCCAGAACTCGGGATCCTCGGCCGACAAGGTGCAACAGCCGACGATGCCGTCGCTGCAACTCGCGACTAGGAGCTCGGATCTCAGGACGAAGGTCTCCGCGAATGTCCGGTCGATCCGCGCGACGTCCCAGGCGGGCGTTCCCTTGGCGGACATCCACGCCGCAGCGTCGTGCATCAGCCGCACAACCTCGTCGATATCACCCGAGCAGGCGACCCGAACGTTCGGAGGCTCCTCGCTGTCCATTCGCTCCCCTGGCGCGGTATGAACCGCCGCCTCATAGTGCAGTTTGATCCTGACGAGCCCAGCATGTCTGCGCCCACCTTCGCGGAACCTGACCAGGGTCCGCTAGCGGGCGGCCGGAAGGTGAATGCTAGGCATGATCTAACCCTCGGTCTCTGGCGTCGCGACTGCGAAATTTCGCGAGGGTTTCCGAGAAGGTGATTGCGCTTCGCAGATCTCCAGGCGCGTGGGTGCGGACGTAGTCAGCGCCATTGCCGATCGCGTGAAGTTCCGCCGCAAGGCTCGCTGGACCCAGATCCTTTACAGGAAGGCCAACGGTGGCGCCCAAGAAGGATTTCCGCGACACCGAGACCAATAGCGGAAGCCCCAACGCCGACTTCAGCTTTTGAAGGTTCGACAGCACGTGCAGCGATGTTTCCGGTGCGGGGCTCAAGAAAAATCCCATCCCCGGATCGAGGATGAGCCGGTCGGCAGCGACCCCGCTCCGTCGCAAGGCGGAAACCCGCGCCTCGAAGAACCGCACAATCTCGTCGAGCGCGTCTTCGGGTCGAAGGTGACCGGTGCGGGTGGCGATGCCATCCCGCTGCGCTGAGTGCATAACCACCAGCCTGCAGTCCGCCTCAGCAATATCGGGATAGAGCGCAGGGTCAGGAAATCCTTGGATATCGTTCAGGTAGCCCACGCCGCGCTTGAGCGCATAGCGCTGGGTTTCCGGTTGGAAGCTGTCGATTGAAACACGGTGCATCTGATCGGACAGGGCGTCTAAGAGCGGCGCAATACGTCTGATCTCATCGGCCGGCGATACAGGCCTCGCGTCCGGATGGCTGGCGGCCGGTCCGACATCCACGACGTCTGATCCGACTCGCAGCATTTCGATCGCCGCGGTGACAGCGCCGGCGGGGTCTAGCCGCCGGCTCTCATCGAAGAAGGAGTCCTCGGTGAGATTCAGAATGCCGAACACCGTCACCATGGCGTCGGCCTCCGCAGCGACTTCCACGATGGGGATCGGGCGAGCAAAAAGGCAGCAATTATGAGCCCCATACCTACAAAGCCCCACGCATCAAGCTTTTGCCCATGAAGCAACCAGGCAATGGCTGTAATTATGACGACGCCGAGTCCCGACCAGACTGCATAAGCAACACCGACAGGGATGGATTTCAGAACCAGAGAAAGAAAATAAAATGCGATGCCATAACCGATTATGACAACGGCGGAAGGGGCAAGCTTAGTAAAGCCCTCGCTAGATTTTAATGCGGATGTTGCGATTACTTCGCCAACTATTGCGATAACAAGAAAAAGCCAGCCTTTCATGATATATCTCCCAATTTGTGTAGGGCTTATTATGCACGCTTAAAAATAATAAAAGCAGACTTGACCTGATAGTTTGGCTGTGAGCAATTATGTGCTTAGTGCATCTAACGTCAAAATCAGCGGCGCGTTTTTATGCGTCCGCTGGATTTACTTGTTGTGCGGCGTCGCAGACTCATTGAGCAACCTTTTTGCCTGCGCAATTACAGTTCTCGGAAGCTCGATATTCAGAGGTTCTGTCACGCTCTTGAACAATTCGAGACTCCACGTCCACGTTTGATGATAGGCTGCACATAGTGCTCTTGGTTCTGCACTGCTTGTGCATGCCAGATAGCGATTATACGAGTCCTCCGAGATATCCTTTTCGAGCGCGCGTGAAGGTGTCGGCCAGTGGTCTGTTGCCCCTTCGTGGAGTCGAACCAGCTTGAGTAGGTTTTCATGTGCTTTGCTGAGCAAAGCCCAGGCGCGAGCGTACTCTCCCCGATTTAAAAGATTGGCCCCAAAGAGCATCAGGCTGATGAGGTTCAACACAAGCCCTTCCACCAGCGGCGCGCCTTCACGTATCGGGGGACCGCCCACGAGAGCGCTTGCGTACCTTGACAACTCTCCTGATCGGTCCAACAAAACAGCCGCCTCAAGCGAGGGAAACCACCCATAGCCTTGCCAAGTGGAAATGACCGGTATGTCCGATTTTCGCATGAAATGGAATTCACCGCGAATGCCGTTTTCAAAAAGTGCGGTGTGGTGGCCGAAGTCGTCCGGAAAGTAAGCAGCAACCGGACTTACGGCATTAAGCCACGAGCGCTGATCGAAATTTTCAAAATGGTCATCCTGGATGAACACTGCGAATTCGATATCAGAGAACTCGTCACCCTCTCCGATAGCAAATGAGCCGAACATCAATGCCGCGATTATTCGTGCATCCTCATGACAACCTTCCTTGAAGAGTTCGATCATTTTCAGTTGAAGCATAGAAATATCCTTTTATTGAAGCCACAGATTATGAGGAAAGGTATACGCAGATTTTTGTTTTTTTTCGTCAGCACAACGCCGGAGTTAAGCCGCCGCGCGTAGCGCGGTCGGCTTGAACGAATTGTTAGACATCATTTACCAACTGACTTGATGATCTCGCCTTTCACAAAGCGAATAAATTCTTCCAAGTGATCTGCGCGTGAGGCCAAGTGATCTTCTTTTTGTCCCAGATAAGCTTGCTTAGCTTCAAGTAAGACGGGCTGATACTGGGCAGGTAGGCGTTTTATTGCCCAGTCGGCAGCGACATCCTTCGGCGCGATTTTGCCGGTTATTGCGCTGTACCAAATGCGGGACAACGTAAGCACTACATTTCGCTCATCGCCGGCCCAGTCGGGCTGCGAGTTCCATAGCTTCAAGGTTTCCCTCAGCGCCTCGAATAGATCCTGTTCAGGAACCGGGTCAAAGAATTCCTCCGCTGCCGGACCTACCAAGGCAACGCTATGTTCTCTTGCTTTTGTAAGCAGGATAGCTAGATCAATGTCGATCATGGCTGGCTCGAAGATACCCGCAAGAATGTCATTGCGCTGCCATTCTCCAAATTGCAGCTCGCGCTTAGCCGGATAACGCCACGGGATGATGTCGTCATGCACGACAAGGGTGACTTCTATAGCGCGGAGCGTCTCGCTCTCGCCAGGGAAAGCCGAAGCCTCCATAAGATCATTGAGCAATGCTCGCCGCGTCGTTTCATCAAGCTTTACGGCCACAGTAACCAACAAATCAATATCGCTGTATGGCTTCAGGCCGCCATCCACTGCGGAGCCGTACAAATGCACGGCCAGCAACGTCGGTTCGAGATGGCGCTCAATGACGCTTAGCACCTCTGATAGTTGGTTCGAAATTTCGATGGTCACCGCTACCCTCATGATGTCTAACTTTGTTTTAGGGCGACTGCCCTGCTGCGTAACATCGTTGCTGCTCCATAACATCAAACATCGACCCACGGCGTAACGCGCTTGCTGCTTGGATGCCCGAGGCATAGACTGTACAAAAAAACAGTCATAACAAGCCATGAAAACCGCCACTGCGCCGTTACCACCGCTGCGTTCGGTCAAGGTTCTGGACCAGTTGCGTGAGCGCATACGCTACTTGCATTACAGTTTACGAACCGAACAGGCTTATGTCAACTGGGTTCGTGCCTTCATCCGTTTCCACGGTGTGCGTCACCCGGCAACCTTGGGCAGCAGCGAAGTCGAGGCATTTCTGTCCTGGCTGGCGAACGAGCGCAAGGTTTCGGTCTCCACGCATCGTCAGGCATTGGCGGCCTTGCTGTTCTTCTACGGCAAGGTGCTGTGCACGGATCTGCCCTGGCTTCAGGAGATCGGAAGACCTCGGCCGTCGCGGCGCTTGCCGGTGGTGCTGACCCCGGATGAAGTGGTTCGCATCCTCGGTTTTCTGGAAGGCGAGCATCGTTTGTTCGCCCAGCTTCTGTATGGAACGGGCATGCGGATCAGTGAGGGTTTGCAACTGCGGGTCAAGGATCTGGATTTCGATCACGGCACGATCATCGTGCGGGAGGGCAAGGGCTCCAAGGATCGGGCCTTGATGTTACCCGAGAGCTTGGCACCCAGCCTGCGCGAGCAGCTGTCGCGTGCACGGGCATGGTGGCTGAAGGACCAGGCCGAGGGCCGCAGCGGCGTTGCGCTTCCCGACGCCCTTGAGCGGAAGTATCCGCGCGCCGGGCATTCCTGGCCGTGGTTCTGGGTTTTTGCGCAGCACACGCATTCGACCGATCCACGGAGCGGTGTCGTGCGTCGCCATCACATGTATGACCAGACCTTTCAGCGCGCCTTCAAACGTGCCGTAGAACAAGCAGGCATCACGAAGCCCGCCACACCGCACACCCTCCGCCACTCGTTCGCGACGGCCTTGCTCCGCAGCGGTTACGACATTCGAACCGTGCAGGATCTGCTCGGCCATTCCGACGTCTCTACGACGATGATTTACACGCATGTGCTGAAAGTTGGCGGTGCCGGAGTGCGCTCACCGCTTGATGCGCTGCCGCCCCTCACTAGTGAGAGGTAGGGCAGCGCAAGTCAATCCTGGCGGATTCACTACCCCTGCGCGAAGGCCATCGGTGCCGCATCGAACGGCCGGTTGCGGAAAGTCCTCCCTGCGTCCGCTGATGGCCGGCAGCAGCCCGTCGTTGCCTGATGGATCCAACCCCTCCGCTGCTATAGTGCAGTCGGCTTCTGACGTTCAGTGCAGCCGTCTTCTGAAAACGACAATGGAGGTGGTAGCCGAGGGTGTGGAAACACCCGACTGCCTTGCGTGGTTGCGGCAGGCGGGTTGCGACACGGTGCAGGGTTTCCTGTTCGCCAGGCCGATGCCGGCGGCGGCCTTCGTCGGCTTCGTCAACCAATGGAGGAACACCACCATGAACGCCAATGAACCGAGCACCAGTTGCTGCGTGTGCTGCAAGGAAATCCCGCTCGATGCCGCCTTCACGCCGGAAGGGGCCGAGTACGTGGAGCATTTCTGCGGGCTGGAGTGCTATCAGCGCTTCCAGGCGCGGGCCAGCACTGCGACCGAAACCAGCGTCAAACCGGACGCTTGTGATTCGCCGCCGTCAGGTTGAGGCATACCCTAACCTGATGTCAGATGCCATGTGTAAATTGCGTCAGGATAGGATTGAATTTTGAATTTATTGACATATCTCGTTGAAGGTCATAGAGTCTTCCCTGACATTTTGCAGGGAATTCCATGACTGGACAGCGCATTGGGTATATCAGGGTCAGCACCTTCGACCAGAACCCGGAACGGCAACTGGAAGGCGTCAAGGTTGATCGCGCTTTTAGCGACAAGGCATCCGGCAAGGATGTCAAGCGTCCGCAACTGGAAGCGCTGATAAGCTTCGCCCGCACCGGCGACACCGTGGTGGTGCATAGCATGGATCGCCTGGCGCGCAATCTCGATGATTTGCGCCGGATCGTGCAAACGCTGACACAACGCGGCGTGCATATCGAATTCGTCAAGGAACACCTCAGTTTTACTGGCGAAGACTCTCCGATGGCGAACCTGATGCTCTCGGTGATGGGCGCGTTCGCCGAGTTCGAGCGCGCCCTGATCCGCGAGCGTCAGCGCGAGGGTATTGCGCTCGCCAAGCAACGCGGGGCTTACCGTGGCAGGAAGAAATCCCTGTCGTCTGAGCGTATTGCCGAACTGCGCCAACGTGTCGAGGCTGGCGAGCAAAAGACCAAGCTTGCTCGTGAATTCGGAATCAGTCGCGAAACCCTGTATCAATACTTGAGAACGGATCAGTAAATATGCCACGTCGTTCCATCCTGTCCGCCGCCGAGCGGGAAAGCCTGCTGGCGTTGCCGGACTCCAAGGACGACCTGATCCGACATTACACATTCAACGATACCGACCTCTCGATCATCCGACAGCGGCGCGGGCCAGCCAATCGGCTGGGCTTCGCGGTGCAGCTCTGTTACCTGCGCTTTCCCGGCGTCATCCTGGGCGTCGATGAACTACCGTTCCCGCCCTTGTTGAAGCTGGTCGCCGACCAGCTCAAGGTCGGCGTCGAAAGCTGGAACGAGTACGGCCAGCGGGAGCAGACCCGGCGCGAGCACCTGAGCGAGCTGCAAACCGTGTTCGGTTTCCGGCCCTTCACCATGAGCCATTACCGGCAGGCCGTCCAGATGCTGACCGAGCTGGCGATGCAAACCGACAAAGGCATCGTGCTGGCCAGCGCCTTGATCGGGCACCTGCGGCGGCAGTCGGTCATTCTGCCCGCCCTCAACGCCGTCGAGCGGGCGAGTGCCGAGGCGATCACCCGTGCTAACCGGCGCATCTACGACGCCTTGGCCGAACCACTGGCGGACGCGCATCGCCGCCGCCTCGACGATCTGCTCAAGCGCCGGGACAACGGCAAGACGACCTGGTTGGCTTGGTTGCGCCAGTCTCCGGCCAAGCCAAATTCGCGGCATATGCTGGAACACATCGAACGCCTCAAGGCATGGCAGGCACTCGATCTGCCTACCGGCATCGAGCGGCTGGTTCACCAGAACCGCCTGCTCAAGATTGCCCGCGAGGGCGGCCAGATGACACCCGCCGACCTGGCCAAATTCGAGCCGCAACGGCGCTACGCCACTCTCGTGGCGCTGGCCACCGTCACCGACGAAATCATCGACCTGCACGACCGCATCCTGGGTAAGCTGTTTAACGCTGCCAAGAATAAGCATCAGCAGCAGTTCCAGGCGTCAGGCAAGGCCATCAACGCCAAGGTACGTCTGTACGGGCGCATCGGTCAGGCGCTGATCGACGCCAAGCAATCAGGCCGCGATGCGTTTGCCGCCATCGAGGCCGTCATGTCCTGGGATTCCTTTGCCGAGAGCGTCACCGAGGCGCAGAAGCTCGCGCAACCCGATGACTTCGATTTCCTGCATCGCATCGGCGAGAGCTACGCCACCCTGCGCCGCTATGCACCGGAATTCCTTGCCGTGCTCAAGCTGCGGGCCGCGCCCGCCGCCAAAAACGTGCTTGATGCCATTGAGGTGCTGCGCGGCATGAACACCGACAACGCCCGCAAGCTGCCAGCCGATGCACCGACCGGCTTCATCAAGCCGCGCTGGCAGAAACTGGTGATGACCGACGCCGGCATCGACCGGCGCTACTACGAACTGTGCGCGCAGTCCGAGTTGAAGAACTCCCTGCGCTCGGGCGACATCTGGGTGCAGGGTTCACGCCAGTTCAAGGACTTCGAGGACTACCTGGTACCGCCCGAGAAGTTCACCAGCCTCAAGCAGTCCAGCGAATTGCCGCTGGCCGTGGCCACCGACTGCGAACAATATCTGCATGAGCGGCTGACGCTGCTGGAAGCACAACTTGCCACCGTCAACCGCATGGCGGCAGCCAACGACCTGCCGGATGCCATCATCACCGAGTCGGGCTTGAAGATCACGCCGCTGGATGCGGCGGTGCCCGACACCGCGCAGGCGCTGATAGACCAGACAGCCATGGTCCTGCCGCACGTCAAGATCACCGAACTGCTGCTCGAAGTCGATGAGTGGACGGGCTTCACCCGGCACTTCACGCACTTGAAATCGGGCGATCTGGCCAAGGACAAGAACCTGTTGTTGACCACGATCCTGGCCGACGCGATCAACCTGGGCCTGACCAAGATGGCCGAGTCCTGCCCCGGCACGACCTACGCGAAGCTCGCTTGGCTGCAAGCCTGGCATACCCGCGACGAAACGTACTCGACAGCGTTGGCTGAACTGGTCAACGCTCAGTTTCGGCATCCCTTTGCCGGGCACTGGGGCGATGGCACCACATCATCATCGGACGGACAGAATTTCCGAACCGCTAGCAAGGCAAAGAGCACGGGGCACATCAACCCAAAATATGGCAGCAGCCCAGGACGGACTTTCTACACCCACATCTCCGACCAATACGCGCCATTCCACACCAAGGTGGTCAATGTCGGCCTGCGCGACTCAACCTACGTGCTCGACGGCCTGCTGTACCACGAATCCGACCTGCGGATCGAGGAGCACTACACCGACACGGCGGGCTTCACCGATCACGTCTTCGCCCTGATGCACCTCTTGGGCTTCCGCTTCGCGCCGCGCATCCGCGACCTGGGCGACACCAAGCTCTACATCCCGAAGGGCGATGCCGCCTATGACGCGCTCAAGCCGATGATCGGCGGCACGCTCAACATCAAGCACGTCCGCGCCCATTGGGACGAAATCCTGCGGCTGGCCACCTCGATCAAGCAGGGCACGGTGACGGCCTCGCTGATGCTCAGGAAACTCGGCAGCTACCCGCGCCAGAACGGCTTGGCCGTCGCGCTGCGCGAGTTGGGCCGCATCGAGCGCACGCTGTTCATCCTCGACTGGCTGCAAAGCGTCGAGCTACGCCGCCGCGTGCATGCCGGGCTGAACAAGGGCGAGGCGCGCAATGCGCTGGCCCGTGCCGTGTTCTTCAACCGCCTTGGTGAAATCCGTGACCGCAGTTTCGAGCAGCAGCGCTACCGGGCCAGCGGCCTCAACCTGGTGACGGCGGCCATCGTGCTGTGGAACACGGTCTACCTGGAGCGTGCGGCGCATGCGTTGCGCGGCAATGGTCATGCCGTCGATGACTCGCTATTGCAGTACCTGTCGCCACTCGGCTGGGAGCACATCAACCTGACCGGTGATTACCTATGGCGCAGCAGCGCCAAGATCGGCGCGGGGAAGTTCAGGCCGCTACGGCCTCTGCAACCGGCTTAGCGTGCTTTATTTTCCGTTTTCTGAGACGACCCCTAGTTGTTTGCGGTCTTGCGTGGCAGGGAGCAGGCATCTTTAACTTGCCTTTCACAGTGATGCTATGGACTATCATTAGATTAATTATCGTGGTATCGCTTGTATTTATTACTGGAAAATTCGGTCTATCAAGAGAGTTTACTTTCCCCGCAGCAGCAGTAGGTTTAGCTTTTAGTTTATTCCCTGTCCTTGATCATATTGCGTTAGGTTATTCTGCTAAAAATTTCTATGAAACCACTAATTTTATGGGGCAAACGGTTCGGGAATTTGGTGCCAGTAAAATTACGGTCTGGTGGGGTTCGATTTATGCCAAAATAGCCTATGCTAGCCTTGCAGGTTTAATTGGATATGGTGTTAAGGTCGCCACTGATGATTAAAAAAGAAAAACCAACTTGAAGTTGGTTTTTTTGGCACTGTTGCAAATAGAGATTTGAGTCGATGATGTTCCCTTTAAAAAGTACTTAGAGACCGAAAACCCTGTTGATTAGACACACTTCACCCTGAGGCTGACCATAATAAAATGACGATGCTTGTCCTTTACGTAGTGCACGCATGACTTCAATACCTTTAATTGTGGCATAAGCCGTCTTCATAGATTTGAATCCTAATGTGGCCCTGATGATCCGCTTTAGCTTGCCATGATCACATTCAATCACGTTATTTTTATACTTAATCTGCCTGTGCTCAAGGTCTGGTGGACATTTACCTTCCCGTTTTAACCGTGATAAAGCACGTCCATATGTGGGTGCTTTATCCGTGTTGATCACTTGTGGAATTTGCCACTTCTTCACATTATTTAAAATTTTTCCAAGAAAACAATATGCTGATTTGGTATTACGTCTAGAAGAAAGATAAAAATCAATGGTATCGCCACGTTGATCGACTGCACGATACAGATAAGACCATCGTCCATTCACTTTTACATAGGTTTCATCAATATGCCACGAGCTCAGATCTGTAGGATTACGCCAATACCAGCGTAAACGTTTTTCTATTTCAGGAGCATAACGTTGAACCCAACGGTAAATAGTCGTGTGATCAACATTCACACCCCGTTCGGCCAGCATTTCCTGCAGTTCACGATAGCTAATGCCATATTTACAATACCAGCGCACAGCCCAAAGAATGATTTCGCCCTGAAAATGCCGACCATGGAAAGGATTCATATGCTGCACCTTTAGCTAAAACAGTCTTCAGCTTACCATTCGTGGTTATTTGCAACAGTGCCGCTGACGCACACCATCGCCCACCGGGTGGGTCGCTATCTGGAACGGCAAGGCCTGCTGGAACGGGATGTCGAAAACAGCTATCTGGCCTCGGATGCGGTGGATGACGACCCGATGACACCCCTGCTGGGGCACTCGATCACTTACCGTATCGCTGTCGGTTCACAGGCGGGGCGAAAGGTGTTCACTTTGCAAACTCTGCCGACCAGTGGTGATCCGTTCGGTGACGGGATTGGCAAGGTAGCCGGGTCCAGCCTGCACGCCGGCGTGGCGGCCAGGGCCGATGAACGCAAGAAGCTCGAACGGCTGTGCCGGTACATCAGCCGCCCGGCGGTATCCGAGAAGCGGCTGTCGTTAACACGAGGCGGCAACGTGCGCTACCAGCTCAAGACGCCGTACCGGGACGGCACCACGCACGTCATTTTCGAACCATTGGATTTCATTGCAAGGCTGGCCGCCCTGGTACCGAAGCCCAGAGTCAACCTAACCCGCTTCCACGGGGTGTTCGCACCCAACAGTCGGCACCGGGCGTTGGTCACGCCGGCAAAACGGGGCAGGGGCAACAAGGTCAGGGTGGCTGATGAACCGGCAACACCAGCACAACGGCGAGCGTCGATGACATGGGCGCAACGGCTCAAGCGTGTTTTCAATATCGACATCGAGACCTGCAGCGGCTGCGGCGGCGCCATGAAAGTCATCGCCTGCATTGAAGACCCTATAGTGATCAAGCAGATCCTTGATCACCTGAAGCACAAAGCCGAAACCAGCGGGACCAGGGCGTTACCCGAAAGCCGGGCGCCACCGGCTGAGCTGCTCCTGGGTCTGTTTGACTGACGAGCCTGAAGGCCAACGATACCAATCAAAATGCTGCGTTCACAGCGCCGCGGCAGGGATCCGCCGTGCTGGTTGTCGGAAAAGGAGCCGCTAGTGGGAAAGAGGAGGGTAAATTTTCAGCGTTGCTGGCTCCCCGTCAGCCGGATTGGGTTGCATCGCAGGGGTGTCGAAAGAGTCAACTGCGGTCCAAAGCTGTTGGACTTGGGTGAAAAGGGCGTTTATTCTTCCTATACGTGCCGCGTTCCAGGCGGCGACTATGAGGGCTATGTCGATGCCCATGTGCGCCGGCTGGAGGCGCTACGCCGGGCCGGTATCGTCGAGCGGATCGACGCCGACCAATGGCGCATCCCCGATGATCTGGTCAGCCGTGCCGCCGCCCATGACGCCGGCCGAGACAGTCAGGCCAGCGTTCGCGTCCTTTCCCCGGTCGATCTGAACAAACAGATCGGATCGGACGGCGCGACCTGGCTGGACCGGCGGCTGATCCACGGCGAGACGGCCGACCTTGCGCCAACCGGCTTCGGGCAACAAGTCCGCGAAGCCATGGACCAGCGCCGCGAGCACCATATCGAACAGGGCGACGCCACCCGCAGCCGGGACAGCCGCGTCTTCTACCGGCGCAACCTTCTCGCCATCCTGCGGGAGCGCGAGGTAGCCGGCGTCGGATCGGATATGGCTTTGAGTAAGGGCCTGCCGTTCCGCGCCGCCACGGACGGCGAGAGCGTCAGCGGCAAGTTTACCGGAACCGTGCATCTATCGAGCGGCAAGTTCGCCGTGGTCGAGAAATCCCATGAGTTCACCCTTGTCCCGTGGCGGCCGATCATCGACCGCCAACTCGGCCGCGAGGTTATGGGCATCGTGCAGGGCGGGTCGGTGTCGTGGCAGTTAGGGCGGCAGAGGGGGCTGGAACGCTGAGT
Organism: Proteus vulgaris; assembly: GCF_011045815.1. GTDB lineage: Bacteria > Pseudomonadota > Gammaproteobacteria > Enterobacterales > Enterobacteriaceae > Proteus > Proteus vulgaris_B. The sequence goes on from NZ_CP047346.1 coordinate 79,574, forward strand.
GCGCCCATGCCGCATTGCGAAGCAAAAGATAATCTGATAAAATGTAGCAATTCATATTCGTAAGCGTGGAGTAATCAGATGGGAAATTCCAAGTCAGCAGACAAGTAAGCCGCAACAACCAGTATTGTTGTTGCGGCGCTCTGTAAGGCTAGTCTCATCTGATTGCTGACGAGCAGACGTCGCCCGGTATTCCTTAATCTTAATCGAGGGTTGATTCGTCATGACCACCACACGCCCCGCGTGGGCCTATACGCTGCCGGCAGCACTGCTGCTGATGGCTCCTTTCGACATCCTCGCTTCACTGGCGATGGATATTTATCTCCCTGTCGTTCCAGCGATGCCCGGCATCCTGAACACGACGCCCGCTATGATCCAACTCACGTTGAGCCTCTATATGGTGATGCTCGGCGTGGGCCAGGTGATTTTTGGTCCGCTCTCAGACAGAATCGGGCGACGGCCAATTCTACTTGCGGGCGCAACGGCTTTCGTCATTGCGTCTCTGGGAGCAGCTTGGTCTTCAACTGCACCGGCCTTTGTCGCTTTCCGTCTACTTCAAGCAGTGGGCGCGTCGGCCATGCTGGTGGCGACGTTCGCGACGGTTCGCGACGTTTATGCCAACCGTCCTGAGGGTGTCGTCATCTACGGCCTTTTCAGTTCGATGCTGGCGTTCGTGCCTGCGCTCGGCCCTATCGCCGGAGTATTGATCGGCGAGTTCTTGGGATGGCAGGCGATATTCATTACTTTGGCTATACTGGCGATGCTCGCACTCCTAAATGCGGGTTTCAGGTGGCACGAAACCCGCCCTCTGGATCAAGTCAAGACGCGCCGATCTGTCTTGCCGATCTTCGCGAGTCCGGCTTTTTGGGTTTACACTGTCGGCTTTAGCGCCGGTATGGGCACCTACTTCGTCTTCTTCTCGACGGCTCCCCGTGTGCTCATAGGCCAAGCGGAATATTCCGAGATCGGATTCAGCTTTGCCTTCGCCACTGTCGCGCTTGTAATGATCGTGACAACCCGTTTCGCGAAGTCCTTTGTCGCCAGATGGGGCATCGCAGGATGCGTGGCGCGTGGGATGGCGTTGCTTGTTTGCGGAGCGGTCCTGTTGGGGATCGGCGAACTTTACGGCTCGCCGTCATTCCTCACCTTCATCCTACCGATGTGGGTTGTCGCGGTCGGTATTGTCTTCACGGTGTCCGTTACCGCGAACGGCGCTTTGGCAGAGTTCGACGACATCGCGGGATCAGCGGTCGCGTTCTACTTCTGCGTTCAAAGCCTGATAGTCAGCATTGTCGGGACATTGGCGGTGGCACTTTTAAACGGTGACACAGCGTGGCCCGTGATCTGTTACGCCACGGCGATGGCGGTACTGGTTTCGTTGGGGCTGGTGCTCCTTCGGCTCCGTGGGGCTGCCACCGAGAAGTCGCCAGTCGTCTAACCGACGACTGGTAGCAGGCCCGCTCCGATGCGGCGCACTAACCATCGAAACCTCGTGAATGTCGGTATCCTGTCTGGCAGGATACCGCTCATTTCCCTTGTTCAGTTCATCGCCGTCGCCGAGCATCTGAATTTTCGGCATGCGGCCAAGGCACTTGGTATCAGCCAGTCGAGCGTCAGCGCGCGTGTGAAAGCGCTGGAGGATAACCTTGGTGTCCTGCTATTTGAGCGCCATGCGCGGGGCGTTCGGCTAACAGACGCAGGCAGGCACTTCATGGAGCGTGTCACGGCGGGTGTCGATCAACTCGATCACGCAGTGAAGACCGCGGAGTGACGGGCACTGGCTGGCAATGTCTAGCAACGGCAGGCATTTCGGCTGAGGGTAAAAGAACTTTCCGCTAAGCGATAGACTGTATGTAAACACAGTATTGCAAGGACGCGGAACATGCCTCATGTGGCGGCCAGGACGGCCAGCCGGGATCGGGATACTGGTCGTTACCAGAGCCACCGACCCGAGCAAACCCTTCTCTATCAGATCGTTGACGAGTATTACCCGGCATTCGCTGCGCTTATGGCAGAGCAGGGAAAGGAATTGCCGGGCTATGTGCAACGGGAATTTGAAGAATTTCTCCAATGCGGGCGGCTGGAGCATGGCTTTCTACGGGTTCGCTGCGAGTCTTGCCACGCCGAGCACCTGGTCGCTTTCAGCTGTAAGCGTCGCGGTTTCTGCCCGAGCTGTGGGGCGCGGCGGATGGCCGAAAGTGCCGCCTTGCTGGTTGATGAAGTACTGCCTGAACAACCCATGCGTCAGTGGGTGTTGAGCTTCCCGTTTCAGCTGCGTTTCCTGTTTGCCAGCCGGCCCGAGATCATGGGGTGGGTGCTGGGCATCGTTTACCGCGTCATTGCCACGCACCTGGTCAAGAAAGCGGGCCATACCCACCAAGTGGCCAAGACGGGCGCGGTCACCCTGATCCAGCGTTTTGGATCGGCGCTCAATCTGAATGTTCACTTCCACATGCTGTTTCTCGACGGTGTGTATGTCGAGCAATCCCACGGCTCAGCGCGTTTCCGCTGGGTCAAGGCGCCGACCAGCCCAGAGCTCACCCAGCTGACGCACACCATCGCCCACCGGGTGGGTCGCTATCTGGAACGGCAAGGCCTGCTGGAACGGGATGTCGAAAACAGCTATCTGGCCTCGGATGCGGTGGATGACGACCCGATGACACCCCTGCTGGGGCACTCGATCACTTACCGTATCGCTGTCGGTTCACAGGCGGGGCGAAAGGTGTTCACTTTGCAAACTCTGCCGACCAGTGGTGATCCGTTCGGTGACGGGATTGGCAAGGTAGCCGGGTCCAGCCTGCACGCCGGCGTGGCGGCCAGGGCCGATGAACGCAAGAAGCTCGAACGGCTGTGCCGGTACATCAGCCGCCCGGCGGTATCCGAGAAGCGGCTGTCGTTAACACGAGGCGGCAACGTGCGCTACCAGCTCAAGACGCCGTACCGGGACGGCACCACGCACGTCATTTTCGAACCATTGGATTTCATTGCAAGGCTGGCCGCCCTGGTACCGAAGCCCAGAGTCAACCTAACCCGCTTCCACGGGGTGTTCGCACCCAACAGTCGGCACCGGGCGTTGGTCACGCCGGCAAAACGGGGCAGGGGCAACAAGGTCAGGGTGGCTGATGAACCGGCAACACCAGCACAACGGCGAGCGTCGATGACATGGGCGCAACGGCTCAAGCGTGTTTTCAATATCGACATCGAGACCTGCAGCGGCTGCGGCGGCGCCATGAAAGTCATCGCCTGCATTGAAGACCCTATAGTGATCAAGCAGATCCTTGATCACCTGAAGCACAAAGCCGAAACCAGCGGGACCAGGGCGTTACCCGAAAGCCGGGCGCCACCGGCTGAGCTGCTCCTGGGTCTGTTTGACTGACGAGCCTGAAGGCCAACGATACCAATCAAAATGCTGCGTTCACAGCGCCGCGGCAGGGATCCGCCGTGCTGGTTGTCGGAAAAGGAGCCGCTAGTGGGAAAGAGGAGGGTAAATTTTCAGCGTTGCTGGCTCCCCGTCAGCCGGATTGGGTTGCATCGCAGGGGTGTCGAAAGAGTCAACTGCGGTCCAAAGCTGTTGGACTTGGGTGAAAAGGGCGTTTATTCTTCCTATACGTTGTCGGCAGCGGGCCAAAAAGGAATACGTCCATGCCCATCGAGGTGAAACCGGCTGTGAGCGCGGGTTCAAGCATATAGCCCGACAGGCGCGTATCCTTGCCGATCACGACACGATGGCGGTGGTCACCGCGACGAAAGACACGGCCAGCCGCCATGCCGACGCGCAAGGCGGTTTCCGCCGTCATCGCGCCTTCGTTGGCTTTGCCACGAATACCGTCTGTGCCGAAATATTTGCGCACCATAAGGTCGATTATCCTGTCGTCGGGTCGCCCTCAAAGGGGACATGCCTGCTGAACCGCGAATATAGAGAAATATCCCGAATGTGCAGTTAACGAATTCTTGCGGTTTCTTTCAGCGCCGCCAATACCGCCAGCCCGTCGCGCAAGGGGCGCGGCTCGTGTGTGCGGATGAAGTCAGCTCCACCTGCGGCGGCGGCAAGCTCTGCAGCGAGTGTCGCGGCCCCGACATCCCCCGGACCACGGCCTGTGAGCGCGCGCAGAAAGGATTTGCGCGAAACAGACAGAAGCACCGGCAAATCGAAGCGCAGCCGCAATTCATCGAACCGCGCCAGCACCGAGAGCGAGGTTTCGGGAGCAGCCCCCAGAAAAAACCCCATGCCGGGATCAAGGACAAGGCGGTTGCGTTTGATACCGGCACCCGTCAGCGCCGCGATGCGCGCGTCAAAGAACGCCGCAATGTGATCCATGATGTCGCCAGCGGGTGCCTCGCGCCGATCTGCCTGCCCGTCTTGCACCGAATGCATAACGACGAGTTTGGCAGATGATTTCGCCAATTGCGGATAGAACGCAGCGTCTGGAAAACCGCGAATATCATTGAGATAGGCCACACCACGCGACAAGGCATAGGCTTGCGTCGCGGGTTGATAACTGTCGAGCGAGACGGGAATGCCATCTGCCTTGAGCGCGTCCAGCACCGGCGCGATACGCGCGATTTCTGTGTCGGACGAAACAGGCGCGGCGTCGGGATTGCTGGATGCCGGACCGAGGTCGATCACATCTGCCCCCTCGGCCATCAGCTTACGCGCCTGCGCAATGGCTGCGTCTGGCGCCAGATACCGGCCTCCATCGGAGAAACTGTCCGAGGTTATGTTGACGATGCCGAAAATGATGAGCGATTTATTCATGGGGGCTTCTATAATAATCTCTGTACACGACAAAAATAGATAACTCATTGAAATAATGTCACAATAATTGTTTTCTAACGACGAATACTATGACACATCTCAATGAGTTATATCTTATCTTAAACAAATCTCTAAAATGGAACAAGTCACATTTAAAGTGCTTTGCGCTCATCATGCTTGTGATTATTTTAAAGCAAACATGTAATCTTTCTTCTGCATCTAAAGCCTTGCCCATCAAGTGTTTACCACAATCATTTTATCGACGTATGCAGCGCTTCTTTGCAGGTCAGTATTTTGATTATCGTCAAATTTCTCAGTTGATTTTCAATATGTTTTCATTCGACCAAGTGCAACTGACTTTAGATAGAACCAATTGGAAATGGGGAAAACGAAATATTAATATCCTGATGCTCGCAATCGTTTATCGTGGAATAGCGATACCTATCCTTTGGACATTGCTTAATAAACGTGGAAATTCAGATACGAAAGAGCGTATTGCTTTGATTCAACGCTTTATAGCCATTTTTGGTAAAGACCGTATTGTGAATGTGTTCGCAGACAGAGAGTTTATCGGTGAGCAGTGGTTTACATGGTTAATTGAACAAGACATCAACTTCTGCATTCGTGTTAAAAAAACTTCATTGTCACCAATCATTTAGGAAAGAATCATAAAATTAGTGATTTATTTCGCCATCTTAAAGTTGGTCAAATTGAATGTCGTAAACGACGGATTTTGGTTGGTCGGGTGAAACTATATATAAGTGCACTACAGTTAGAAAATGGAGAGCTTTTACTCGTCGTTTCTCCTCAGTTTAATGCCAATGCTATTCAGGATTATGCATTACGCTGGGAAATTGAAACCTTATTCAGTTGTCTCAAAGGACGCGGGTTTAATCTTGAAAATACGCGCTTGACAGACCCTAGACGAGTGAAAAAATTGATTGCGGTGTTAGCTATAAGCTTCTGTTGGTGTTACTTAACGGGTGAATGGCAACATAATCAAAAAAAAGCGATAAAAATAAAGAAGCATGGACGACTCTCAATGAGTTTATTTCGCTATGGTTTAGACTATGTTCAAATGGCGATTCAGCGTTTAATTGGTTTTGGGAAAAAAGAAGAGTTTAAGGAAATTTTGGCAATTTTAAGAAAGCAGAATCCTGATAGGATAAGGGTTCTGTGAAATTTGTCGTGTACAGAGTATAATAATAATAATCGAGCATGAGTCTCATACGGATGCTCGGGTCGAAAGGGAATCCCCAGGCGAGTAACCTGTTTGCGGTGATCCATTAGCTGCAGGAGCAGAAGAGCATACATCTGGAAGCAAAGCCAGGAAAGCGGCCTATGGAGCTGTGCGGCAGCGCTCAGTAGGCAATTTTTCAAAATATTGTTAAGCCTTTTCTGAGCATGGTATTTTTCATGGTATTACCAATTAGCAGGAAAATAAGCCATTGAATATAAAAGATAAAAATGTCTTGTTTACAATAAAGTGGGAGTAGTAATTTCGTTACTTTGTTTAGAATTTCTTCAGAAATATTTCTTAATAAATCGTGTTTTTCAACAAGCGTAAAATTACTTTCTAAAATCTCTTGTTGTTTAGCTCGAGTTTGGGTATAAGCCCCATAATAAAATTGACGAGGATCTTTAAGCACGTACCAATCTTTCATTTGGATTACAGTACGGCCCTTATCGTAAAGATCAAATTCAGGCTGCCATAAAGGTTTGTAATGAAAATTAATTTCTTCCTGAATATCGTAGGTCGCTTCTTGATAACGTGAAGCTGGTTTATCACCAAATCTTTTTTCAATATAAGCATAAGTATTTCTTAAAGGCTTAACTGAAGATGTTTTAATATCAATTTGCATATAAATCTTCCTGATTTTTTAATAAAGACTAGAGTTTTTATTCTCTAATACCGGCCTGTCCAAATCGCCACTTCATGCGGTCATATTCAATCTTTGCAAAATCATCCGTACTTAGGTGCTGTACTTGATGGTGTGCGCAGAATTCTTCAAAAGCCTTGACTGGCATAATCATTTCTACAGCTAACTCTGGATGGGGTCGTTTGCGGGAGGGGGCGGAATCCTACGCTAAGGCTTTGGCCAGCGATATTCTCCGGTGAGATTGATGTGTTCCCATCCGAGCGGCGAAACATGGGCCAAGAGATCGGGCGATAGCAGCTTTCCATCGCGTTTCTGGTTTGCAACGACCTCGCCGAGCTTCATGGTGTTCCAGAAGATGATGATGGCGGCGAGCAGATTCATGCCGGCGATGCGGTAATGCTGGCCTTCGGCGGAACGGTCGCGGATTTCACCGCGGCGGTGGAAGCTGATTGCCCGCTTCAGCGCATGATGAGCTTCGCCTTTGTTGAGCCCGATCTGGGCACGCCGTTGGAGTTCGGCATCCAGAATCCAGTCGATCATGAACAGGGTGCGCTCGACGCGACCGACTTCCCGCAGGGCTGTCGCGAGCTCGTTCTGCCGCGGATAGGAGGCGAGTTTCCGCAGAATCTGGCTTGGCGCGACGGTCCCGGCAGCAATGGTGGCGGCGATGCGCAGGATGTCGGGCCAATTGCGCTCGATCATGGCTTGGTTGACCTTTCCGCCGATCAACGCTCGCAGGTGCGCCGGGGCGGCCGACGGATTGAACGCGTAGAGCCGTTTGGATGGCAGGTCGCGGATGCGCGGAGCGAACCGGTAGCCGAGAATGGCACATGCGGCAAAGACGTGATCGGTGAAGCCGCCCGTGTCGGTGAACTGCTCGCGGATATGGCGTCCAGCATCGTTCATCAGCAGGCCATCGAGGATGTAAGGCGCTTCGCTTGCCGTTGCAGGAATCACCTGGGTTGCGAACGGCGCATATTGGTCGGAGACGTGGCTATAGGCTTTCAGGCCCGGGGTATTGCCATATTTCGCGTTGACCAGGTTCATGGCCTCACCTTGCTCTGTAGCGACGAAGAACTGTCCGTCGCTCGAAGCCGACGTGCCCATGCCCCAGAACCGGGCCATGGGTAACGCTGCCTGTGCCTCGACCACCATGGCCAGCGCCCGGTCATAGGCTTCGCCCTCGACATGCCACCGTCCAATGCGGATCAATTCCCAGAAGGTGTGGGTGTTTGTCGCATCCGCCATTTTGCGCAAGCCGAGGTTGATCCCTTCCGCCAAGATAACGTTCATTAGCCCGATCCGGTCAGCGCAGGGTGCTCCTGTGCGCAGATGGGTGAACGCTTCGGTGAAGCCGGTCGCCGCATCCACCTCCAGCAGGAGATCGGTGATGCGCGTGGGCGGGATCTGCTTGTAGAGATCGAGCACCAGATCTTCGGCGCCTGTCGGCGCGGCGGCTTCGAGTTTCTCGATATGCAGAACGCCGTTTTCAATCGACCCGCCCGGGATCGTGCCTGCGCGAGCGGCACGGCCAAGCTCGCGCAACCGCATGTCGAGGCGAGCTTGCCGGTCTGCCAGCCATTCCTCCGGCCGCAATGGCACAGCGAGACGACCGCCTTCCGCGATGGATTGTGCCGGAACGAGTGCGTGTTTCAGATCGCCATAGCGCCGGGACCTAGTAAGCCAGACATCTCCGGAGCGGAACGCATGGCCTTGTCGCAAATTCTTCAGGTTAACTCGATGTTGACCATGGGGAGAGAAGTTGCCGCTCCTGATATTGCGGAGCGAGCCGATGATTTTGAATACCATTGCCGAAAAGCTGAAGCGCCAGTCGAAGGATGATTTCAAGGGCAGGCATTTCGAGGCCTGGCTGATTGTACAGGCGGTTGCCTGGTACTTGCGCTACCCGCTCAGCTATCGTGACTTGGAAGAGATGTTTCGCGAGCGGGGCTTCGAGGTCGATCATAGCACGATCAACCGCTGGGTATTGGCTTATGCACCTGTCATCGAGAAACGGCTGCGGCAGTTTCGTCGACCCCATTGCGGCTCGGTCCGGATTGATGAGACCTATGTCAAGATCCGCGGCAAATGGCGCTATCTGTACCGAGCCATCGATAAGCATGGCAATCCGGTGGATTTCCTGCTGACCGCTAAGCGCGATCTCGACGCTGCCAAGCGGTTCTTCCGAAAGATGCTTAAAGATGAACCCTTGTTGTCGCCGAACAGGATTGGGACGGACGGGGCCAACACCTTCCCGTCAACGATCAAAACGTCGGTTGATGATGGGCTTCTCCATCCCGATCCCGTGCATTATGTGACCAAACATCTCCAGCAGGGGATTGAGAGCGACCATTTCCGGGTGAAGAAGAACATGCCGAAGATCGGCGGTTTCCAATCCTTTAACACGGCGCGGCGAACCATCGCGGGTTTCGAGGCGATGCTGTGGCTGCGGAAGGGCTTTGGCTTTTCAGGCGGCTGGACCGTCAATGACCAGAATGATTTGCTTGCGCGCCTCTTCGGACTGCAAAAGGTTAACAAAGCATGAAAATACCGGCCTTGGCTGGGTGATAGCTGCCTCCAAAAGTGTTTGCGACACGCCCGGAACAATTCAGCCACTGCACCCATGTTCCGAGTTGGTGTGGTTTGCGGATCGTATGCCGGCATCTCGTTGCGCAAGATCTGCACCCAATCGGCAGGCACGGGCGGCGATCTCCAATCTGCGGGATCAGTCAGATCACCCGAGTGCGTGGGCATGACAATCGTGCCCTGGGGACCAACACAATCCAGAAGGGCCTGAATCACTGCGACCGGCCCTCCCGCGACCCAGCCGAGCGAGCTTAGCGAACTGTGGACGAGAACTGTGCCACCAAGCGTAAGGCCGTTCTCTCGCATTTGCCTTGCTAGGCTCGCGCGAGTTGCTGGCTGAGGCGTTCTCGAAATCAGCTCTTGTTCGGTCGGCATCTACTCTATTCCTTTGCCCTCGGACGAGTGCTGGGGCGTCGGTTTCCACTATCGGCGAGTACTTCTACACAGCCATCGGTCCAGACGGCCGCGCTTCTGCGGGCGATTTGTGTACGCCCGACAGTCCCGGCTCCGGATCGGACGATTGCGTCGCATCGACCCTGCGCCCAAGCTGCATCATCGAAATTGCCGTCAACCAAGCTCTGATAGAGTTGGTCAAGACCAATGCGGAGCATATACGCCCGGAGCCGCGGCGATCCTGCAAGCTCCGGATGCCTCCGCTCGAAGTAGCGCGTCTGCTGCTCCATACAAGCCAACCACGGCCTCCAGAAGAAGATGTTGGCGACCTCGTATTGGGAATCCCCGAACATCGCCTCGCTCCAGTCAATGACCGCTGTTATGCGGCCATTGTCCGTCAGGACATTGTTGGAGCCGAAATCCGCGTGCACGAGGTGCCGGACTTCGGGGCAGTCCTCGGCCCAAAGCATCAGCTCATCGAGAGCCTGCGCGACGGACGCACTGACGGTGTCGTCCATCACAGTTTGCCAGTGATACACATGGGGATCAGCAATCGCGCATATGAAATCACGCCATGTAGTGTATTGACCGATTCCTTGCGGTCCGAATGGGCCGAACCCGCTCGTCTGGCTAAGATCGGCCGCAGCGATCGCATCCATGGCCTCCGCGACCGGCTGCAGAACAGCGGGCAGTTCGGTTTCAGGCAGGTCTTGCAACGTGACACCCTGTGCACGGCGGGAGATGCAATAGGTCAGGCTCTCGCTGAATTCCCCAATGTCAAGCACTTCCGGAATCGGGAGCGCGGCCGATGCAAAGTGCCGATAAACATAACGATCTTTGTAGAAACCATCGGCGCAGCTATTTACCCGCAGGACATATCCACGCCCTCCTACATCGAAGCTGAAAGCACGAGATTCTTCGCCCTCCGAGAGCTGCATCAGGTCGGAGACGCTGTCGAACTTTTCGATCAGAAACTTCTCGACAGACGTCGCGGTGAGTTCAGGCTTTTTCATATCTCATTGCCCCCGGACGAGCGTCTGCTCCGCCATTCGCCGTCCGCCGTGCCAATCGGATCAGCCGTCCAAATGCGGGATTTTCGTTAGTCGGAGGCCAAACGGCATTGAGCGTCAGCATATCATCAGCGAGCTGAAGAAAGACAATCCCCGATCCGCTCCACGTGTTGCCCCAGCAATCAGCGCGACCTTGCCCCTCCAACGTCATCTCGTTCTCCGCTCATGAGCTCAGCCAATCGACTGGCGAGCGGCATCGCATTCTTCGCATCCCGCCTCTGGCGGATGCAGGAAGATCAACGGATCTCGGCCCAGTTGACCCAGGGCTGTCGCCACAATGTCGCGGGAGCGAATCAACCGAGCAAAGGCATGACCGACTGGACCTTCCTTCTGAAGGCTCTTCTCCTTGAGCCACCTGTCCGCCAAGGCAAAGCGCTCACAGCAGTGGTCATTCTCGAGATAATCGACGCGTACCAACTTGCCATCCTGAAGAATGGTGCAGTGTCTCGGCACCCCATAGGGAACCTTTGCCATCAACTCGGCAAGATGCAGCGTCGTGTTGGCATCGTGTCCCACGCCGAGGAGAAGTACCTGCCCATCGAGTTCATGGACACGGGCGACCGGGCTTGCAGGCGAGTGAGGTGGCAGGGGCAATGGATCAGAGATGATCTGCTCTGCCTGTGGCCCCGCTGCCGCAAAGGCAAATGGATGGGCGCTGCGCTTTACATTTGGCAGGCGCCAGAATGTGTCAGAGACAACTCCAAGGTCCGGTGTAACGGGCGACGTGGCAGGATCGAACGGCTCGTCGTCCAGACCTGACCACGAGGGCATGACGAGCGTCCCTCCCGGACCCAGCGCAGCACGCAGGGCCTCGATCAGTCCAAGTGGCCCATCTTCGAGGGGCCGGACGCTACGGAAGGAGCTGTGGACCAGCAGCACACCGCCGGGGGTAACCCCAAGGTTGAGAAGCTGACCGATGAGCTCGGCTTTTCGCCATTCGTATTGCACGACATTGCACTCCACCGCTGATGACATCAGTCGATCATAGCACGATCAACGGCACTGTTGCAAATAGTCGGTGGTGATAAACTTATCATCCCCTTTTGCTGATGGAGCTGCACATGAACCCATTCAAAGGCCGGCATTTTCAGCGTGACATCATTCTGTGGGCCGTACGCTGGTACTGCAAATACGGCATCAGTTACCGTGAGCTGCAGGAGATGCTGGCTGAACGCGGAGTGAATGTCGATCACTCCACGATTTACCGCTGGGTTCAGCGTTATGCGCCTGAAATGGAAAAACGGCTGCGCTGGTACTGGCGTAACCCTTCCGATCTTTGCCCGTGGCACATGGATGAAACCTACGTGAAGGTCAATGGCCGCTGGGCGTATCTGTACCGGGCCGTCGACAGCCGGGGCCGCACTGTCGATTTTTATCTCTCCTCCCGTCGTAACAGCAAAGCTGCATACCGGTTTCTGGGTAAAATCCTCAACAACGTGAAGAAGTGGCAGATCCCACGATTCATCAACACGGATAAAGCGCCCGCCTATGGTCGCGCGCTTGCTCTGCTCAAACGCGAAGGCCGGTGCCCGTCTGACGTTGAACACCGACAGATTAAGTACCGGAACAACGTGATTGAATGCGATCATGGCAAACTGAAACGGATAATCAACGCCACGCTGGGATTTAAATCCATGAAGACGGCTTACGCCACCATCAAAGGTATTGAGGTGATGCGTGCACTACGCAAAGGCCAGGCCTCAGCATTTTATTATGGTGATCCCCTGGGCGAAATGCGCCTGGTAAGCAGAGTTTTTGAAATGTAAGGCCTTTGAATAAGACAAAAGGCTGCCTCATCGCTAACTTTGCAACAGTGCCTTAAAAAGAGTATAGGTTTTTATTGCGATAAACTAGGTTTCACTTTGGTTCACCATGAAGATGGATTCGCAGTTCTAATGTGTAATGAGGTTCGGATTCATCTATGGGAGGCAAGTGATGAAGGCTGGCGCTCTCGTAGTAATGATTCACCGGTTTGTACAGGTGCGGAGTCGTTTATTGCTGGTACTGCTAGTTGCCGCATTGAAGTAGAGGGAATTGATGAATTATATCAACATATTAAGCCTTTGGGCATTTTGCACCCCAATACATCATTAAAAGATCAGTGGTGGGATGAACGAGACTTTGCAGTAATTGATCCCGACAACAATTTGATTAGCTTTTTTCAACAAATAAAAAGCTAAAATCTATTATTAATCTGTTCAGCAATCGGGCGCGATTGCTGAATAAAAGATACGAGAGACCTCTCTTGTATCTTTTTTATTTTGAGTGGTTTTGTCCGTTACACTAGAAAACCGAAAGACAATAAAAATTTTATTCTTGCTGAGTCTGGCTTTCGGTAAGCTAGACAAAACGGACAAAATAAAAATCTAAATATGCTTGAACAACTTGTAACTTAAATTCATAACTGTATTTTGCCATAAAAAATGACCTCCCATAAGTTAGATTTTTGGTCTAACTTATGGGGGTCAGTTCATTCTACACTTGGGCTGCATGTTTTGATTAATTATCTAATATCTCCGGATCTCCTGTAAAGGAATATAAAACTGCCTGCATGTTTTTCAAATAAAATACGGTGAATTTCCCATCATCAGCGCTATACATATCTCTCAAAGGCGGATTTGCTTCAAGCATTGCTTCCCTTGCTTCCACGGTATCATCAATTACGGCTTCGCCGGTGAGCCGAATCCATTTTCCTTTTGCCATACCTGAGACTTCCACCTTTGAATTTGCCAATAACTGCTGATAAACTTTTTTCTGATTGGTTGTACCAAGATAGACCTTGCCATTCCTCTCCATGGCTGCATTAAACGGTCTGACCCTTGGCTGGTCTCCTTCAACGGTTGCAAAATAAAAAGTTTTTGCTTCATTTAAAAAATCAACAACTTGACTCATCCTTTTTTACCTCCATAAATAAATTTTTCTTTACTTTTCTTTGACCTAAATTCCACGTGCATTTTTTATTAGCTTAAAAGAACACTATTTCACGAAGAATTTAAACTGATACTCCCACATTGTAACATTATTGGCACTGTTGCAAATAGTCGGTGGTGATAAACTTATCATCCCCTTTTGCTGATGGAGCTGCACATGAACCCATTCAAAGGCCGGCATTTTCAGCGTGACATCATTCTGTGGGCCGTACGCTGGTACTGCAAATACGGCATCAGTTACCGTGAGCTGCAGGAGATGCTGGCTGAACGCGGAGTGAATGTCGATCACTCCACGATTTACCGCTGGGTTCAGCGTTATGCGCCTGAAATGGAAAAACGGCTGCGCTGGTACTGGCGTAACCCTTCCGATCTTTGCCCGTGGCACATGGATGAAACCTACGTGAAGGTCAATGGCCGCTGGGCGTATCTGTACCGGGCCGTCGACAGCCGGGGCCGCACTGTCGATTTTTATCTCTCCTCCCGTCGTAACAGCAAAGCTGCATACCGGTTTCTGGGTAAAATCCTCAACAACGTGAAGAAGTGGCAGATCCCGCGATTCATCAACACGGATAAAGCGCCCGCCTATGGTCGCGCGCTTGCTCTGCTCAAACGCGAAGGCCGGTGCCCGTCTGACGTTGAACACCGACAGATTAAGTACCGGAACAACGTGATTGAATGCGATCATGGCAAACTGAAACGGATAATCGGCGCCACGCTGGGATTTAAATCCATGAAGACGGCTTACGCCACCATCAAAGGTATTGAGGTGATGCGTGCACTACGCAAAGGCCAGGCCTCAGCATTTTATTATGGTGATCCCCTGGGCGAAATGCGCCTGGTAAGCAGAGTTTTTGAAATGTAAGGCCTTTGAATAAGACAAAAGGCTGCCTCATCGCTAACTTTGCAACAGTGCCAATTTATGAGTAAAGGATTATGTCCACGATAAGCACCTGGGTCGATTCCTGGGAGGCGGCCATGAGGGTAGGGAAGCGCCGTCCCGTCAAGTCAGCGTAATGCTCTGCCAGTGTTACAACCAATTAACCAATTCTGATTAGAAAAACTCATCGAGCATCAAATGAAACTGCAATTTATTCATATCAGGATTATCAATACCATATTTTTGAAAAAGCCGTTTCTGTAATGAAGGAGAAAACTCACCGAGGCAGTTCCATAGGATGGCAAGATCCTGGTATCGGTCTGCGATTCCGACTCGTCCAACATCAATACAACCTATTAATTTCCCCTCGTCAAAAATAAGGTTATCAAGTGAGAAATCACCATGAGTGACGACTGAATCCGGTGAGAATGGCAAAAGCTTATGCATTTCTTTCCAGACTTGTTCAACAGGCCAGCCATTACGCTCGTCATCAAAATCACTCGCATCAACCAAACCGTTATTCATTCGTGATTGCGCCTGAGCGAGACGAAATACGCGATCGCTGTTAAAAGGACAATTACAAACAGGAATCGAATGCAACCGGCGCAGGAACACTGCCAGCGCATCAACAATATTTTCACCTGAATCAGGATATTCTTCTAATACCTGGAATGCTGTTTTCCCGGGGATCGCAGTGGTGAGTAACCATGCATCATCAGGAGTACGGATAAAATGCTTGATGGTCGGAAGAGGCATAAATTCCGTCAGCCAGTTTAGTCTGACCATCTCATCTGTAACATCATTGGCAACGCTACCTTTGCCATGTTTCAGAAACAACTCTGGCGCATCGGGCTTCCCATACAATCGATAGATTGTCGCACCTGATTGCCCGACATTATCGCGAGCCCATTTATACCCATATAAATCAGCATCCATGTTGGAATTTAATCGCGGCCTCGAGCAAGACGTTTCCCGTTGAATATGGCTCATAACACCCCTTGTATTACTGTTTATGTAAGCAGACAGTTTTATTGTTCATGATGATATATTTTTATCTTGTGCAATGTAACATCAGAGGGCACTGTTGCAAATAGTCGGTGGTGATAAACTTATCATCCCCTTTTGCTGATGGAGCTGCACATGAACCCATTCAAAGGCCGGCATTTTCAGCGTGACATCATTCTGTGGGCCGTACGCTGGTACTGCAAATACGGCATCAGTTACCGTGAGCTGCAGGAGATGCTGGCTGAACGCGGAGTGAATGTCGATCACTCCACGATTTACCGCTGGGTTCAGCGTTATGCGCCTGAAATGGAAAAACGGCTGCGCTGGTACTGGCGTAACCCTTCCGATCTTTGCCCGTGGCACATGGATGAAACCTACGTGAAGGTCAATGGCCGCTGGGCGTATCTGTACCGGGCCGTCGACAGCCGGGGCCGCACTGTCGATTTTTATCTCTCCTCCCGTCGTAACAGCAAAGCTGCATACCGGTTTCTGGGTAAAATCCTCAACAACGTGAAGAAGTGGCAGATCCCACGATTCATCAACACGGATAAAGCGCCCGCCTATGGTCGCGCGCTTGCTCTGCTCAAACGCGAAGGCCGGTGCCCGTCTGACGTTGAACACCGACAGATTAAGTACCGGAACAACGTGATTGAATGCGATCATGGCAAACTGAAACGGATAATCAACGCCACGCTGGGATTTAAATCCATGAAGACGGCTTACGCCACCATCAAAGGTATTGAGGTGATGCGTGCACTACGCAAAGGCCAGGCCTCAGCATTTTATTATGGTGATCCCCTGGGCGAAATGCGCCTGGTAAGCAGAGTTTTTGAAATGTAAGGCCTTTGAATAAGACAAAAGGCTGCCTCATCGCTAACTTTGCAACAGTGCCCTTTAGATTATATTAATTCTTATGCAGATGAAGAAAAAAATAGAGTAGATATAAATAAGCGATTTAGACCAACTCAATATAGTTTAGAAGAAGCAGAAGAGAAGTTTCCTGAGTGGTATGAGAGAGTAATTGTTCAAGGAGATAAGAGAGCTAAAAGATGGGATATAAAGAGAGATCTTTATGATTGGTGGTTAAGACAGTCTTATAAAGTTAAAGGTGGACATCGTTATTTTTATTTGATGTGTATGGCAATTTATGCTGTAAAGTGTAATATTCCAAAAAATGAAGTTCGAGAAGATATGTATAAAATTTTTGATGAATTAAAGGAAATAGAACATTCTAATCCTTTAGAAGAAGATGATATTAAATCAGCTTTAGAAACCTATGACAGACAATATTATAATTTTACCATTGATGACATTGTAAAATTAACAGATATCCCTATTGAAAAAAACAAAAGAAATTATAGAAAACAAGATCAACATTTAAAACTTGCAAGAGGACAATTAGAATTACTTAAAGAGATGGGAGAAGTAGAAGTAGGTAGACCTTCAAAAGAGAGTCTTGTTAGGGAATATTTAGAAGATAATCCTGAGCATTCTCCAACAGAAATAGCTAGAAATTTAGGAATCAGTCGTACAACAGTATATAAGTATCTAAATTAAAGTGTACAGCACCGTACTAAAGTGTACAACGAAACGTACAGCAATCTGTACAGCGTTATGATACAATGATTTATAAGTGAGGTGGCATATGAAGGAGAAAATTTATACAATAAAAAACTTATGTGATGAATTAAATCAACCAAGACAAAAAGTAAGAAGAAGACTTGAAAAGCTTGAAATTAAAGCTATTAATGAAGATACAAGAACTTATGAAAATGAACCTCTGGAGTATAATCACCAAGCTTTTTTGAAATTAGCAGAAGAATTTGATGTACGAATTGACAATAAAGAGTGTACAGCAAGTGTACAACGAATGAACAGCACCGTACAGCAGAAGAAACAAGCAAAGATAAACTGATAAAGGTACTAGAAGAGCAGTTAGAAGAAGCGAATAAATCAAGAGCAAATTTAGAAAAACTTTTAGATCAACAACAACAATTAACTTTGATTTCTAATAGAAAAATAGAAGCATTAAAACTAGAATTTGAAAAAAAGGAAATGGAAAAAAAAGTTGGTAATGGGATAAATAAAAAAGAAAAAACCAAATTCAAAAATTATATGGAGATCTGTATAATAAAGAATAATTATTAATCTGTAGACAAATTGTGAAAGGATGAAAGAAATGAATTTTAATAATAAAACAAAGTATGGTAAAATACAGGAATTTTTAAGAAGTAATAATGAGCCTGATTATAGAATAAAACAAATAACCAATGCGATTTTTAAACAAAGAATTAGTCGATTTGAGGATATGAAGGTTCTTCCAAAATTACTTAGGGAGGATTTAATAAATAATTTTGGAGAAACAGTTTTGAATATCAAGCTCTTAGCAGAGCAAAATTCAGAGCAAGTTACGAAAGTGCTTTTTGAAGTATCAAAGAATGAGAGAGTAGAAACGGTAAACATGAAGTATAAAGCAGGTTGGGAGTCATTTTGTATATCATCACAATGCGGATGTAATTTTGGGTGTAAATTTTGTGCTACAGGCGACATTGGATTGAAAAAAAACCTAACTGTAGATGAGATAACAGATCAAGTTTTATACTTCCATTTATTAGGTCATCAAATTGATAGCATTTCTTTTATGGGAATGGGTGAAGCTCTAGCCAACCGTAAAGTATTTGATGCTCTTGATTCGTTTACGGATCCTAATTTATTTGCATTAAGTCCTCGTAGACTTTCTATATCAACGATTGGTATTATACCTAGTATCAAAAAAATAACCCAGGAATATCCTCAAGTAAATCTTACATTTTCATTACACTCACCTTATAGTGAGGAACGCAGCAAATTGATGCCAATAAATGATAGATACCCAATAGATGAGGTAATGAATATACTCGATGAACATATAAGATTAACTTCAAGGAAAGTATATATAGCTTATATCATGTTGCCTGGTGTAAATGATTCTCTTGAGCATGCAAACGAAGTTGTTAGCCTTCTTAAAAGTCGCTATAAATCAGGGAAGTTATATCATGTAAATTTGATACGATACAATCCTACAATAAGTGTACCTGAGATGTATGGAGAAGCAAACGAAGGGCAGGTAGAAGCCTTTTACAAAGTTTTGAAGTCTGCTGGTATCCATGTCACAATTAGAAGTCAATTTGGGATTGATATTGACGCTGCTTGTGGTCAATTATATGGTAATTATCAAAATAGCCAATAGTATTGAACAAGGTATATAGCTGATATAATAAGGTGAATTTTTAAATAATATTAATGCAATTAATATTATTTTGATAACTCAATTATGCTAGTATTTTCTTCAAATATGAATGGACTACTGGGTGGAAGATAATTAACTAATCTGTATTCTTCTAATTTGAAATGAATAAGTTTCAAAGTACTAAGATATAGGATTAGTCATCCATTTTTTTTAAATCAGTTTAACTAGATGTTTTGTTTGTCGAATGACAAAAAACTCTTATTTAGTATAAATGAATAGATAATCCTTCCAATAATAATTAGGAGGATTTTTTATTCTCCCTAAATACAAATGTAAGTTAATGAAATATATACTTGAAGATGTTTATGGCATTCTAAAAATGTAGTCTTTGGCAGTTAATTTATGTAGTCTCTCTAGAGAACAACTTGAAAGTATTCGGGAATGCGTTCAGCTTCATAAAACCCTCCTCAATTATATAATCTGAAACCCTCTTGCTAAGTTCTTCTTCAACTTTTTGAAAACCTTTTAATATCATTTGATTTCTCACTTTATTAGCGTTCGTAAAAGTACACTTTTACGAACGCTTTGAAAAAGGCTAAAAAGGTCCGAAAAAAGCGTTCGTAAACGTATCAAAACACTTTACGAACGTTCGCGAAATCGCACACACTTTTACGAACGCTTTTCAGGTATAATTAAGGGGAAGAATCGTTCTTAGAGGTGAATTATGGAAAATCGCAAATTTGGCTACATACGTGTCAGCAGCAAAGATCAAAACGAAGGCCGTCAATTGGAAGCCATGAGAAAAATCGGCATCACTGAACGGGACATTTATTTGGACAAGCAGAGTGGAAAGAATTTTGAACGGGCGAATTATCAACTATTGAAACGGATTATTCGAAAAGGCGACATTTTATATATCCACTCACTGGATCGGTTTGGCCGGAACAAAGAAGAGATTCTCCAGGAGTGGAATGACCTAACGAAAAATATTGAAGCGGATATTGTGGTGCTGGATATGCCATTATTGGACACGACTCAATACAAAGACAGCATGGGAACCTTTATTGCTGATTTGGTTTTGCAGATTCTTTCGTGGATGGCTGAAGAGGAACGGGAGCGCATTCGGAAAAGGCAGCGTGAAGGAATCGACTTGGCGCTGCAAAATGGCATACAATTTGGCCGGTCCCCTGTTGTTGTTTCAGATGAATTCAAAGAGGTTTATAGAAAATGGAAAGCTAAAGGGCACTGTTGCAAATAGTCGGTGGTGATAAACTTATCATCCCCTTTTGCTGATGGAGCTGCACATGAACCCATTCAAAGGCCGGCATTTTCAGCGTGACATCATTCTGTGGGCCGTACGCTGGTACTGCAAATACGGCATCAGTTACCGTGAGCTGCAGGAGATGCTGGCTGAACGCGGAGTGAATGTCGATCACTCCACGATTTACCGCTGGGTTCAGCGTTATGCGCCTGAAATGGAAAAACGGCTGCGCTGGTACTGGCGTAACCCTTCCGATCTTTGCCCGTGGCACATGGATGAAACCTACGTGAAGGTCAATGGCCGCTGGGCGTATCTGTACCGGGCCGTCGACAGCCGGGGCCGCACTGTCGATTTTTATCTCTCCTCCCGTCGTAACAGCAAAGCTGCATACCGGTTTCTGGGTAAAATCCTCAACAACGTGAAGAAGTGGCAGATCCCACGATTCATCAACACGGATAAAGCGCCCGCCTATGGTCGCGCGCTTGCTCTGCTCAAACGCGAAGGCCGGTGCCCGTCTGACGTTGAACACCGACAGATTAAGTACCGGAACAACGTGATTGAATGCGATCATGGCAAACTGAAACGGATAATCAACGCCACGCTGGGATTTAAATCCATGAAGACGGCTTACGCCACCATCAAAGGTATTGAGGTGATGCGTGCACTACGCAAAGGCCAGGCCTCAGCATTTTATTATGGTGATCCCCTGGGCGAAATGCGCCTGGTAAGCAGAGTTTTTGAAATGTAAGGCCTTTGAATAAGACAAAAGGCTGCCTCATCGCTAACTTTGCAACAGTGCCGCCCCAGCAGCATCTCCAGCTGTGAACGCTGTTCGGCTGACGGTATCAGTGCCAGTTTGTTCCACAGGCGCAACGTCGCCTTTTCCCTTACCTCTGAAATCAACCGGGTCAGCGTAGTGGCTCCGGGGAGAATAATAGTCTATCCCGGCATTGCCAGTCGGGGATATTAAAAAGAGTATAGGTTTTTATTGCGATAAACTAGGTTTCACTTTGGTTCACCATGAAGATGGATTCGCAGTTCTAATGTGTAATGAGGTTCGGATTCATCTATGGGAGGCAAGTGATGAAGGCTGGCGCTCTCGTAGTAATGATTCACCGGTTTGTACAGGTGCGGAGTCGTTTATTGCTGGTACTGCTAGTTGCCGCATTGAAGTAGAGGGAATTGATGAATTATATCAACA
Source organism: Proteus vulgaris (assembly GCF_011045815.1). Taxonomy (GTDB): domain Bacteria; phylum Pseudomonadota; class Gammaproteobacteria; order Enterobacterales; family Enterobacteriaceae; genus Proteus; species Proteus vulgaris_B. The sequence goes on from NZ_CP047346.1 coordinate 100,759, forward strand.
TATTAAGCCTTTGGGCATTTTGCACCCCAATACATCATTAAAAGATCAGTGGTGGGATGAACGAGACTTTGCAGTAATTGATCCCGACAACAATTTGATTAGCTTTTTTCAACAAATAAAAAGCTAAAATCTATTATTAATCTGTTCAGCAATCGGGCGCGATTGCTGAATAAAAGATACGAGAGACCTCTCTTGTATCTTTTTTATTTTGAGTGGTTTTGTCCGTTACACTAGAAAACCGAAAGACAATAAAAATTTTATTCTTGCTGAGTCTGGCTTTCGGTAAGCTAGACAAAACGGACAAAATAAAAATCTAAATATGCTTGAACAACTTGTAACTTAAATTCATAACTGTATTTTGCCATAAAAAATGACCTCCCATAAGTTAGATTTTTGGTCTAACTTATGGGGGTCAGTTCATTCTACACTTGGGCTGCATGTTTTGATTAATTATCTAATATCTCCGGATCTCCTGTAAAGGAATATAAAACTGCCTGCATGTTTTTCAAATAAAATACGGTGAATTTCCCATCATCAGCGCTATACATATCTCTCAAAGGCGGATTTGCTTCAAGCATTGCTTCCCTTGCTTCCACGGTATCATCAATTACGGCTTCGCCGGTGAGCCGAATCCATTTTCCTTTTGCCATACCTGAGACTTCCACCTTTGAATTTGCCAATAACTGCTGATAAACTTTTTTCTGATTGGTTGTACCAAGATAGACCTTGCCATTCCTCTCCATGGCTGCATTAAACGGTCTGACCCTTGGCTGGTCTCCTTCAACGGTTGCAAAATAATAAGTTTTTGCTTCATTTAAAAAATCAACAACTTGACTCATCCTTTTTTACCTCCATAAATAAATTTTTCTTTACTTTTCTTTGACCTAAATTCCACGTGCATTTTTTATTAGCTTAAAAGAACATAAGCACGCCTTTGGCGTGAGCATCGCGGCAAAGCCGCTCTATTTCTAGGCAACTCTCTTCTCGTCTTTTATACTCTGCTTCATGTATATTCCCAGACCCACTAAACTGCTATTTCAATATGACGACGGATGGAACCGCTTCATTGATAACAACCCTGTCGATGAATGGCAACTCCTCTGTGTTGAAAAGATGCTCGCCTGTAGCACCTGCGCGATGGGCGTTCGACGTTATTGCTGTTCTTCTCCTGAATGCACGCATTCGCGCTTCTTTTGTCAAACCTGTAAATCCAAAGCTTGCAGTGCGTGTGGGCTCAAAGGCACCGAACAGTGGATCGCCCAACAACGGCATATTTTGCCAGATTGCGAATGGCAACATATCACTCTCACGATGCCGCACTTGCTTTGGCCTTTTTTCAATAACAACTGGGCCTTGCTCAACCAACTCTTTCGCTGTGCCACCCGTGCTATGCTCAAATACGCTAGACGCCTTGGACTCGACATTGGCATTTTTTGTGCACTGCACACCTATGGTCGCCAACTCAATCAACATCCCCACATTCATTTATCCGTCACCCGAGGCGGTCTCACCAAATACGACACCTGGAAGCCGATTTTCTTTAAAAAGAAAGACGTCGAAAAAGTCTGGCGCAGTGCCGTTATTCGGCTCCTTCGAGACAACTATGTTCAGTTACAACCGAATAAATTGCCTGGTTTCGGGCATATTCGCGATTACCCAACGTGGTGTCGTTACCTCAATGCCCAGTTTCAACGTTATTGGAAACTCCATTTTGCTAAGAAAACCCGAGGCGCGTGGCACAACGTCAAATATCTAGGGCGTTACTTAAAACGTCCGCCTATCTCGGCCTCTCAATTGAAACACTACAGCGGCGGCACCGTGCTCCATCATTATTATGATCACCACAGCCAGCAACATCGGCGACAAATTTTATCCCAAGAAGAAATGATAAGACGTTATGTCAGTCATATCCCAGCTCGCCATTTTAAAATGATCCGCTATTACGGTTTTTTAGCCAATCGCAAACGTGGGCACTTATTACCTAAAGTGTATGACGCGTTGGACATGATTCATCCTAACGTGCCTGAAAAACCGGGGTTTGCAGCCCTGACCAAAGGATTTTTAAACACGGATCCGTACCAATGTATTTTATGCGGAAACCGACTGCGGTTTATGAGTGCCGAAAAAGGCCTACACGCGGTCACTTTACTGTCAGAAAGGCGGGATAAAATGGCTAAAAAGCGATGGTTACAAACCGCAGCCTAGGATCAGTGTGCCTATCATTTCAGTTTTTGGTTAAAAATAGTGCGGTTACGCGTTAGCAAGGTTAAGTTTAAATACGATAGAGACCTTTTAGTAGACTCTGATGACGAAACATATCGTTATTAACTCATTAAACTGTTAATCGAATTTCCTAACCATGAACACTATTTCACGAAGAATTTAAACTGATACTCCCACATTGTAACATTATTTACCACCACCTTTCAATCTTTTTCAATAAATTATTGATTGCAACTTTTGAGTAAAGATACTTATTAAACCCTGCAAGTTATCCACAGAGCAACACTCGATTTTCAAGATGATATCTTTATTATACCAGACATTTTTCATACACTTCCTTGTACGGATAGTTTTCTGACAAATTCATAATTACAGTTCTTGCGGTTTTACCCAATTTGTGTAGGGCTTATTATGCACGCTTAAAAATAATAAAAGCAGACTTGACCTGATAGTTTGGCTGTGAGCAATTATGTGCTTAGTGCATCTAACGCCGGAGTTAAGCCGCCGCGCGTAGCGCGGTCGGCTTGAACGAATTGTTAGACATCATTTACCAACTGACTTGATGATCTCGCCTTTCACAAAGCGAATAAATTCTTCCAAGTGATCTGCGCGTGAGGCCAAGTGATCTTCTTTTTGTCCCAGATAAGCTTGCTTAGCTTCAAGTAAGACGGGCTGATACTGGGCAGGTAGGCGTTTTATTGCCCAGTCGGCAGCGACATCCTTCGGCGCGATTTTGCCGGTTATTGCGCTGTACCAAATGCGGGACAACGTAAGCACTACATTTCGCTCATCGCCGGCCCAGTCGGGCTGCGAGTTCCATAGCTTCAAGGTTTCCCTCAGCGCCTCGAATAGATCCTGTTCAGGAACCGGGTCAAAGAATTCCTCCGCTGCCGGACCTACCAAGGCAACGCTATGTTCTCTTGCTTTTGTAAGCAGGATAGCTAGATCAATGTCGATCATGGCTGGCTCGAAGATACCCGCAAGAATGTCATTGCGCTGCCATTCTCCAAATTGCAGCTCGCGCTTAGCCGGATAACGCCACGGGATGATGTCGTCATGCACGACAAGGGTGACTTCTATAGCGCGGAGCGTCTCGCTCTCGCCAGGGAAAGCCGAAGCCTCCATAAGATCATTGAGCAATGCTCGCCGCGTCGTTTCATCAAGCTTTACGGCCACAGTAACCAACAAATCAATATCGCTGTATGGCTTCAGGCCGCCATCCACTGCGGAGCCGTACAAATGCACGGCCAGCAACGTTGATTCCAGATGGCGCTCAATGACGCTTAGCACCTCTGATAGTTGGTTCGAAATTTCGATGGTCACCGCTTCCCTCATGATGTCTAACGGGCGAGGTAAGCCGACCGCAGAATGCGGGTCGGCTTGACCGAAATGTTAGAACCAGAAGCCAAAACGGATAACTTGAATTTGGCGACGGGCGCTAACCGTGAAAAAACGCTGCGCCACCGAGGCGGCACAGCACTGCAAAAACGATAGCTGCTTGCGCTTGCTACGCAAGGGCTAGAGGCCAAAAAGACTGAAAACCTGCGCAGCCCATGCAGGCGAAGCCCGGAAAAAAGGCAAAACAGGCACTGAATAACGCCTGAAAAGCTAAATGCCGTTTGAATAAACATGAGCTAAATAAAGCTGGGTTTCAGTGGTGCTAACGTTGGACGTAACGAGAGCCGGAGCGCAGCGGAGGGAACCAAAATGCGCAGCATTTTGGCGTCCCGTTGACGGAATGGTTAGCCGTTTCGACGCGCATAAACGGAGTGGGTGTACGGAATTACAGCTTGAATGGTTTCGGTTGAGACAAGCTCGAATTCTGTTTCGTTGAGCATTGGGAAGAAGGCGTCACCCTCGAAGGTTTGATGTACCTCAGATAGAAACACGCCGTGGGCGTGAGGTAGTGCCAGAGTGTATATCTCAGCTCCGCCCGCGACGTAGAGTTCATTGCCGAGTTCGGATGCCAAAGCGATAGCGTGCGACAGCGTTGAAACAACTACGCAGCCAGTGGCGCGGTAGTTAGCTTGGCGTGAGATTACCAATGTGTGACGGTTCGGTAGAGGCTTGCCGATAGACTCAAAGGTCTTTCGCCCCATGACAACGACTTTTCCCTCAGTGAGTCTGCGAAAAATCTTCTGCTCACCCGGAATTTTCCAGGGGATATTAGGACCATTGCCAATAACCCGATTGGCTCCCATCGCAGCAACGAGATAAATGCGTACTGATTCCGAGTTCATATGGCTAACTTTGTTTTAGGGCGACTGCCCTGCTGCGTAACATCGTTGCTGCTCCATAACATCAAACATCGACCCACGGCGTAACGCGCTTGCTGCTTGGATGCCCGAGGCATAGACTGTACAAAAAAACAGTCATAACAAGCCATGAAAACCGCCACTGCGCCGTTACCACCGCTGCGTTCGGTCAAGGTTCTGGACCAGTTGCGTGAGCGCATACGCTACTTGCATTACAGTTTACGAACCGAACAGGCTTATGTCAACTGGGTTCGTGCCTTCATCCGTTTCCACGGTGTGCGTCACCCGGCAACCTTGGGCAGCAGCGAAGTCGAGGCATTTCTGTCCTGGCTGGCGAACGAGCGCAAGGTTTCGGTCTCCACGCATCGTCAGGCATTGGCGGCCTTGCTGTTCTTCTACGGCAAGGTGCTGTGCACGGATCTGCCCTGGCTTCAGGAGATCGGAAGACCTCGGCCGTCGCGGCGCTTGCCGGTGGTGCTGACCCCGGATGAAGTGGTTCGCATCCTCGGTTTTCTGGAAGGCGAGCATCGTTTGTTCGCCCAGCTTCTGTATGGAACGGGCATGCGGATCAGTGAGGGTTTGCAACTGCGGGTCAAGGATCTGGATTTCGATCACGGCACGATCATCGTGCGGGAGGGCAAGGGCTCCAAGGATCGGGCCTTGATGTTACCCGAGAGCTTGGCACCCAGCCTGCGCGAGCAGCTGTCGCGTGCACGGGCATGGTGGCTGAAGGACCAGGCCGAGGGCCGCAGCGGCGTTGCGCTTCCCGACGCCCTTGAGCGGAAGTATCCGCGCGCCGGGCATTCCTGGCCGTGGTTCTGGGTTTTTGCGCAGCACACGCATTCGACCGATCCACGGAGCGGTGTCGTGCGTCGCCATCACATGTATGACCAGACCTTTCAGCGCGCCTTCAAACGTGCCGTAGAACAAGCAGGCATCACGAAGCCCGCCACACCGCACACCCTCCGCCACTCGTTCGCGACGGCCTTGCTCCGCAGCGGTTACGACATTCGAACCGTGCAGGATCTGCTCGGCCATTCCGACGTCTCTACGACGATGATTTACACGCATGTGCTGAAAGTTGGCGGTGCCGGAGTGCGCTCACCGCTTGATGCGCTGCCGCCCCTCACTAGTGAGAGGTAGGGCAGCGCAAGTCAATCCTGGCGGATTCACTACCCCTGCGCGAAGGCCATCGGTGCCGCATCGAACGGCCGGTTGCGGAAAGTCCTCCCTGCGTCCGCTGATGGCCGGCAGCAGCCCGTCGTTGCCTGATGGATCCAACCCCTCCGCTGCTATAGTGCAGTCGGCTTCTGACGTTCAGTGCAGCCGTCTTCTGAAAACGACACCATGTGCAAACGATGTCAGAATAGAGTTAAATTTCCTATTGATTGACATATTCCGTCAAAGGTAATAGATTTCATCCTGACACTTTTGCCTTTGGAGGCATCTTGCAAGGTCAACGCATCGGCTATGTCCGCGTCAGCAGCTTCGACCAGAACCCGGAACGGCAATTGGAGGGTGTTCAGGTGGCGCGGGTGTTCACCGACAAGGCTTCTGGCAAGGACACCCAGCGTCCCGAGCTGGAAAGGCTGCTGGCCTTCGTCCGCGAGGGCGACACCGTGGTGGTGCATAGCATGGACAGGCTGGCACGCAACCTTGATGACCTGCGCCGCATCGTCCAAGGGCTGACACAACGGGGCGTGCGCATGGAGTTCGTCAAAGAAGGGCTGAAGTTCACCGGCGAGGACTCACCGATGGCCAATCTGATGCTGTCGGTCATGGGAGCCTTCGCTGAGTTCGAGCGCGCCCTGATCCGCGAACGTCAGCGCGAGGGAATCGTGCTGGCCAAGCAGCGCGGTGCCTACCGGGGACGAAAGAAATCGCTGAACAGCGAACAAATTGCCGAGTTGAAACGGCGAGTTGCGGCAGGCGACCAAAAAACCTTGGTGGCCCGTGACTTCGGCATCAGCCGCGAAACCTTGTACCAGTACCTGCGGGAAGACTGACCATGCCACGCCGCTCAATCCTGTCCGCCACCGAGCGCGAAAGCCTGCTGGCACTGCCAGATGCCAAAGACGAACTGATACGGCACTACACGTTCAACGAAACCGACCTGTCGGTGATCCGTCAGCGTCGCGGCGCCGCGAATCGATTGGGCTTCGCTGTGCAGCTTTGCTACTTGCGATTCCCTGGCACCTTTTTGGGCGTCGATGAGCCTCCGTTTCCGCCCCTGTTGCGCATGGTGGCCGCGCAACTCAAGATGCCAGTGGAAAGTTGGAGCGAGTACGGCCAGCGCGAACAGACACGGCGGGAGCACTTGGTCGAGCTGCAAACGGTTTTTGGGTTCAAGCCCTTCACCATGAGCCACTATCGGCAAGCCGTGCATACATTGACCGAGCTGGCCTTGCAGACCGACAAAGGCATCGTGCTGGCGAGCGCACTTGTCGAGAATCTGCGGCGGCAGAGCATTATCCTGCCCGCCATGAATGCCATCGAGCGCGCAAGCGCCGAGGCCATCACCCGTGCCAACCGACGCATTTACGCGGCGCTGACCGATTCTTTGTTATCACCCCACCGTCAGCGCCTGGACGAACTTCTCAAGCGCAAGGACGGCAGTAAAGTGACGTGGCTGGCATGGCTGCGCCAGTCGCCTGCCAAACCGAACTCTCGCCACATGCTCGAACATATTGAGCGCCTGAAATCCTGGCAAGCACTTGATCTGCCCGCAGGCATCGAGCGGCAGGTTCACCAGAACCGCCTGCTCAAAATCGCTCGTGAAGGTGGCCAGATGACGCCTGCTGATCTGGCAAAGTTCGAGGTGCAACGACGCTATGCCACGCTGGTAGCGCTGGCCATCGAAGGCATGGCCACCGTCACCGATGAAATCATCGACCTTCACGATCGCATCATCGGCAAGCTGTTCAACGCGGCCAAGAACAAGCATCAGCAGCAGTTCCAGGCTTCCGGCAAGGCGATCAACGACAAGGTGCGGATGTATGGGCGCATCGGTCAAGCGTTGATTGAGGCCAAGCAAAGCGGCAGCGATCCGTTCGCCGCCATCGAGGCCGTTATGCCCTGGGACACCTTCGCCGCCAGCGTCACCGAAGCGCAAACATTGGCGCGGCCTGCCGACTTTGATTTCCTGCACCACATCGGTGAAAGCTATGCCACGCTACGCCGCTACGCGCCGCAGTTCCTGGGCGTGCTCAAATTGCGGGCTGCGCCCGCCGCCAAGGGTGTGCTCGATGCCATCGACATGCTGCGCGGCATGAACAGCGACAGCGCGCGCAAGGTGCCCGCCGATGCGCCAACCGCATTCATCAAGCCGCGCTGGGCAAAGCTGGTTCTGACCGACGACGGCATCGACCGGCGTTACTACGAGTTATGCGCCCTGTCGGAGCTGAAGAACGCGCTGCGCTCCGGTGATGTCTGGGTGCAGGGTTCTCGCCAGTTCAAGGACTTCGACGAATACCTGGTGCCGGTCGAGAAGTTCGCCACTTTGAAGCTGGCCAGCGAATTGCCGCTGGCAGTGGCCACCGACTGCGACCAATACCTGCATGACCGGTTGGAATTGTTGGAGGCGCAACTCGCCACAGTCAACCGCATGGCTGCGGCCAACGACTTACCGGATGCCATCATCACCACCGCGTCAGGCCTGAAGATCACGCCGCTGGACGCGGCAGTACCAGACGCCGCGCAAGCCATGATCGACCAGACAGCTATGCTGCTGCCGCACCTCAAAATCACCGAGTTGCTGATGGAGGTCGATGAATGGACGGGCTTCACCCGCCACTTCACACACCTGAAGACCAGCGACACGGCCAAGGACAAAACCTTGCTGTTGACGACGATCCTGGCCGACGCGATCAACCTGGGTCTGACCAAAATGGCCGAGTCCTGCCCTGGCACCACCTACGCCAAGCTGTCTTGGCTGCAAGCCTGGCACATCCGCGATGAAACCTATTCGACGGCGCTGGCCGAGCTGGTGAATGCGCAGTTTCGGCAACCCTTCGCCGGCAACTGGGGTGACGGCACCACGTCATCGTCGGACGGCCAGAACTTCAGAACCGGCAGCAAAGCAGAAAGCACTGGTCATATCAACCCGAAGTATGGAAGCAGTCCAGGACGGACTTTCTACACCCATATCTCCGACCAGTACGCGCCCTTCAGTGCCAAGGTGGTCAACGTGGGCATTCGTGATTCAACTTACGTGCTTGATGGCCTGCTGTACCACGAGTCGGACTTGCGCATCGAGGAACACTACACCGACACGGCAGGCTTCACCGATCACGTGTTTGGCTTGATGCATTTGCTGGGATTTCGCTTCGCGCCGCGTATCCGTGACTTGGGCGAAACCAAGCTATTCATCCCCAAGGGCGATGCCGCCTATGACGCGCTCAAGCCGATGATTAGCAGCGACAGGCTGAACATCAAGCAAATACGCGCCCATTGGGATGAAATTCTGCGGCTGGCCACCTCCATCAAGCAAGGCACGGTAACGGCTTCGCTGATGCTGCGCAAACTCGGCAGCTACCCGCGCCAGAACGGCTTGGCCGTGGCGTTGCGCGAGCTGGGGCGCATCGAGCGCACGCTGTTCATTTTGGATTGGCTGCAAAGCGTGGAGCTGCGCCGCCGCGTCCATGCGGGGCTGAATAAGGGCGAGGCGCGCAACGCGCTGGCCAGGGCGGTCTTCTTCTACCGATTGGGTGAAATCCGCGACCGCAGTTTTGAGCAGCAGCGCTACCGGGCCAGCGGCCTCAATCTGGTGACGGCGGCCATCGTGTTGTGGAACACGGTATATCTGGAGCGTGCCACCAGTGCTTTGCGTGGCAACGGCACGGCGCTGGACGACACATTGTTGCAATATCTGTCGCCGCTGGGGTGGGAGCACATCAACCTGACCGGCGATTACCTATGGCGCAGCAGCGCCAAGGTCGGTGCGGGGAAGTTTAGGCCATTGCGACCGCTGCCACCGGCTTAGCGTGCTTTATTTTCCGTTTTCTGAGACGACCCCCAATAGTGGTGAAACCTTTTCGCCATGTGTATAGGAATGTTTTAGACTCGCTATTTTACTTTCATCTTTAAAGTGATTGTTAGGGGTCATAATATGCAGCAGTGCTAGATCTACGGTATAGATATCACCGGTCACAACTGGCGGGGTTACAAATATTTCAGTAAGGGCATACAAACGTAATACTTTAAGGGTGTAGTTTTCTTTGGTGCGTGGGTAGGCTAATTTCATAATGATTTCTCTGTGATTAATAGTATAGATTTTGGCTGTCAGGATGTTTGTCTAAACCGTTAAATTTTATCAGGAACGGCAAATAATTTTGGTTCTTCAGATATGCTTTTGCTTTAAGCGCGAGATAGTAACTCTCAATCCCCTCTACCAATACAAACAAAGCAGTAGCAGACTCATACCCTATCCCATATGCATAGTTTGTACAGTCGGGCAATATATCGTCACTGTGGCTATGTATTGCGGAATGATGCTCACCGGTCAAAGTATTGATGATAATAGGCAGGGGGTTTTCGAGTAATTCAAGCAGATCCGATGGTGACAGTTCATTAATGAATGTTTCATCACCTGCACTAATTTTATCAAATGCCGGTTTCGCAGGAACTCCTGAATGGGCTATAAATTCAGAGGCTATGTGCTGTAACAACGCTGTGTTGTTCATCATTTTTTATAGGTCCTCCCATACTGTTTGAAATATTCATTGAGCTCTTTGTCTCGCTCATACGTAGCCGCATCTGCCGCTTGTCTGGCTTCATCAACCTGCTTTCTTTGTAGTTCTTCAGCCAGCTTCAGATAAGATTGAATATTCTCTTGGTTTGGTTCATTTGTTACGAGTTCAAACGCAACTCTTTCACGTTCCTCCAATGAGACGCACCCCATCAACGAAAACATGGCAACTGAAGCACAAGAGTAAAAACGAGCGGTTGAGAATTCCCGTTGTGTTTTTTTCTTCATCATTTTTCCAACTTAATTATCTGTTGCCCCCTAAACACGCCAAGGAGAGTCGTTTTGTGTTTGTCAGAACGCTCCTGTCTGTCTGCTTCAGCAGTAAACAATGGCAGGGGACTTACTTTAAAATCCTGATCCTGCACTATCAAAAACGGCACAGGAGCGTTTATGCAGCGTTTTTTCCCACTGGCAAAGGTTAGGTTGCAGATCGGCTGCGGCGTAACGCTACGCTTTATTCTGAGCCTATTAGCAGGGCACTCTTGGATTTTATCCATTAAGTCCTGTAACTCAGCGTTGCCTTTTGCTATGTCAGCTATGAGCTGATAAAGCTTAACAGGGTCTGTTTTCTGCATGAGTCCTTTTAAGCCCCACGTATATGAAGCATGAGTGATCACATCGTCAGAGTTAAATACAGGAATGTTCCGGTACAAATGCAGTGTCATTACGTTACTCAGATGTTTACGCAAAATTCTGAAACGCTCAGATTTCGGCAGTGCGACAACCGAGCTTCTGATATTGTTTTTTACGGTATTGATTTTGATTAGATGATCAGCAAGTTCCATAGCCGCAGTTGATAACTGTACATATCCGGCTGTTCGCCTCGCAAACTTTTGTGAGTACAACGGAGAAATGTATAAGTCCTGCCAACATGAGATAACCGATGTATAGGCATGAGAACCCCAATTCACAACCGGCTCAATGCATTTACCGATATCATCACAACCATTTTCTACCGGTGGAATGACACAGGTAAGGGCTGAAATTACCTTTGTATCTCGAAAAAGAGAGTCAAGCTGGTGGAGGTACTTCAGCAATGAACCAATATAGCTATCAAGCATCACATGAAACTCCTGTTCTTAGAAAGAAAGAATCATAACCAAATATGCCAACATACAAATAAGCGTTCAACAAATACAGGAGCGAAACTTAGACATCTGCGCCCCTGACTCGCGCTTTTTTCTCTCTTTTTCTCTTTTTTTCTCCCCCTTTTCTCTAGGGGCGGCTGTTCAAGGTGGAACGCCCATGTAACTACACCATCTTTTGTATGTTGGCATATTTCATGGCGACTTTTACAAAATGAAATATGACCGATCATGCTATTATTCTTGTTCTCTGGATTTCTTCAAAAATTTTTTAAAACTGCTATCACTGACCATCAAGCCGTAAGCCGGTAAAGCATCCATAATCGCATTCCAAGACATGCCTGATGATTTCATTTCAAATAAATCATCCTGAATATGGTTCAACATAGCATTTTTTTTATAATTCGGGTTCTGCAAACTGAACTGAGTAATTTTTTCTTGTAATCGTTTATTTTTATACATCATTACTATAATAAACCTATCTGCTTTTCGAGCTCGTCCAGTTCCTTATCGGTAGGCATAGAACCACCCACTTTTTCATTGTGAATAACATAGGATATGCGTAACACAGAAGCCTTGCGTCCTTTACGTGACTCAATCGCAATTGAAACATCCTTGATATTCGTTTGTTCACCCAAACTAACCGCCAGCCGCTTTAAAAACTGACCAAAATATTTATAGCTTTGATAGAGATATTCCTTATTGCCTTTCTTATCTATATTGAACAGCCACATTTCGTCCTTAAGTTCGTCAACTCCAATTGTGAAAGACGTTTTATATTCGGCAATAGTATTACGTTTAGAGTACCGTTTCATAATTAGCTGATATAGATTTGCCAAACTAGCATCCGATAATCTAGCTACATAAAAAAGGTTTTGTGTCGTGAATTTTTTTGATAATTCAAAGAAATAGGGAAATACCCTACGGTTAAAGAATATTTTGCAGTAGCCTTCGTCAAAGTAATATGTAGCACTCGTTGTAATGTTGGTTTTTGAAGCTCGTTTAAAACCTTCCTCACTTAGATCTTCATATATGTGAGAGCTCAACAGAGTATCTACGGCGAGTGGAAGGGATTTATACGCAGTTGAAAGGTCCACGTCACAAATTTCAGCATACTCCTTAGCTTTAACCTCAAAGCATATTTCATCTTCATCAACAGATTCTCTAGGATCAGATATCTGAGCGAGAATAAGAAACAGCACTCTTTTCGCCGGTATAGGTAAGCTGGCGAGAGAAAGATTGAAATCATCAGAATGACGAACATTAGTATAAAGTGTTAAGTTACTGATTTGCTTCTTTTTCATCACAAAAGACTCAATTCCAACATGATAGGTATATATTCTAAAGGTTGTTTTGTCTAAAAGCAAAGTGACCTTTAAAGTAATACGTAGCTGGTGGAGTATTGAACACCAGACGAAAATAGCCTTAACGTTGTGATAATAAATACATAAAGTATGTTACCTCTCACATTAGCAATACTTCCATGACGGCTTATTGCCAAGTCAGTTAACGAAATTTCCATATGACAAACTGCATATGTCGCGACCTTTCGTTAACATACTGATAAACAGTAAGTTAATGAAGTCCACCATACTACTCTATACTGCATCAACGACGACCTTTTACCTTAAACAGAAAAGTAACTTTTTTTTATGATCATACTGCACCAATGACGACCTTTAGCATAACCGATTGATATATAAGGATTATATATACATGCTTACACCATTCTATACTGCATTAGCGACGACCTTTAGCCACCAGCAGAAAAATACCTTTTTTTATGACCGTACTGCATCAACGGCGACCTTTAGTGTAACAATATGATATATAAGGATTTATTTTAAGCATTTACACCGTTATATACTGCACAAGTGGCGACCTTTAGCCTTTAATAGAAAAGTACCTTTTTTTATGACTATACTGCACCAACGGCGACCTTTTGCATAACATGTTGATATATATGGATTAAATTATGATAGAAGTATATATTTATACTGCATCAGCGGCGACCTTTAGCCACCAGCAGAAAAATACCTTTTTATTGATTAACTGCATCAACGGCGACCTTTTGCAGCAAATCAAAAATATACTTTTTCGGTAGTGGAATATTACAAAACATTTAAGAAAATCGTACTTATCCACAACAAAATTAGAAAATAAACTAATATTAATTAATAGGATAGGTTTTTTTTGATTAAATAATGAGCCTTGGTTAATAATTAACCGCATATACTTTACAAGTGACGACCTTTCACTGCATCAACGGCGACCTTTCACTGCATCAACGGCGACCTTTCACTGCATCAACGGCGACCTTTTACTGCATCAGCGACGACCTTTCACTGCATCAGCGACGACCTTTAATATCGTAACTAAATGATTATTATGAATATATCCCCATATCTAAGGTTTTAATGTTTTAAGATCTAAAAAGAAAGAAAAGATCTTAATATGCTAAGATGTGCTTCACTGTGGACAATTTTCTTATGCTTTCTAACGCACTCGCTTTGCTCGTTTGTTCAACAGCGACACCGACACGAAAACAAGTTTTCATGTCTCTCGCTGTTCAGAGCTAAAAATGTAAATTCATTTATGATTGAAAAAAAAAGCCCAAACAAATGTTTAGGCTTCTCAGTTAATGAGTGTCGTTCAAATACAGACTTTTTAGCGTTACAACAGTACATGCATAACTTATTTTTAACGCTGCGGATAGCTGCTGTACGATGAACACAGCAAGTTCCAAACGTTGGTATTGATCTATACCGTGTTCTAGCGTCTGTCCTGCTTCAGAGATCAAGAAAATCATTCCTGACTTGCCATTATCAAAGACAGACAACCCTTTGTTTCTATGACCCCCATGATATCGGGCATCTAGATTATCAATATACTTCTTTGATAGAAGAACTAATGCAGTGAGTTGAGTCAATTCTTTTAAGGATAACTGAATAGTCATTTTCTGTTCCCATCTTGCAGTTCCATCCTTTTCAAGAGGTGCTATCTCGATGTTAAGGGTAGGAACGCCAGATCTGGAAACTACCTTTTGAAAGTTAAGACAGGAACGTTTCTTTTCGTGTTTCTGCCAATCGGCGAAGAACTTTAAAGTCTCACCATACACTTGTTCGGACATACACCACCCATCAATCTGGTAATGAACCTTTCAAATTCTGTGCTGCCTGACTTGGGGGCTCCTTCTCTATTTTTACTTTATCAGTCAGTAACGCCCGTTTTGCCTGACTCAAATTTACTTTATTGTGAGCATGAGTGCCGTCACTATCAACAGTTAGAAAGGAATCTAACATTACTTTGAAGGTATCAGCCTTTGTCCTGTCTGATAGAATTGAAGCCAGCAAAGAAGGCAATCTATCATCAATTTCCCCTAATGCGATCCCTGCCAGTAACGCTGTACGTACTGCTTCAGTTTGAACCGGCGATTCTTCAATCTTTTTAATTGCGAATTTATCAGCCTCGCTGAGTTCGGGACGAAGATACAAAATTATCTTTTTACGCTCTTGTTTCATAACGTTATCCTAATAATTTCAGACCCCGAACCAAAGCAAACTGAGGTTCTTCAGCCACGTAGAAACGTTCTGGTTGGATTGCTATTTTCTTTCTGATTGCATCAGCGGAAAGCGCAGCTCCACCACCAATAACCATGACATGTGTATAGCCCTTAAAGGTGCTGACCGCATCGAGCACACGGGTATTTAGTCGTTCAATACTGCTGTTCATGGCATCTTTCACCATCTGAATATCATCAACGCTGTTGATGTTATCTAACAGATAGTTTTCATCGTGCCGGTTAATAATGAGTTGATCTGCGTTATAGCTGGATGTTTCTGTTGAAGCGTTCACCAAAGCTCTTTTGACTTCGTTAGTCACCAATGATACGCCAAGCGTAGGATCACCAAAAATGCGTGATACAGACGTCATTTGACCAGAAACCATTGAGATATCAGTTGTGGTGCCTCCAATATCAATAATCAGTACAGAATGATTGGGTCTTAATTCATCACACAAAGATATACCCGCAGGAATTGACTCAGGACGAACGGTTACTTTTTTGATTTTGAAAGGTTCATTCCGGCTTACTTGAACTTCGCGCATTAAGTTATCTTTTTTGCGTTGGATGTTATCCATTCGATATTGCGCATCCTGATCGTAAAATTCTGCCAATGGTAGAGTGACAACGATTTCAACCTCTTGGGGAGGTAAACCGCTAATCTGAAGTGCATGTTGCACTGCAACTGCGTTTAGAGGGCTATACTGCCAAGCTACGTTGTTAGTTGGCAAATTGTCAGGATCAATAATATCGAATGAATACTTCTCGTTATCAACGGTATAGTTGAATGGTTTGCCAGTACCAAAAGCCGTACCCCAACCGCGTTTGAAGCTGTTAGGACTAATTTTAATTACTTCACCTTCCTGATCCTGTTCCCACAGCATTTTTATGTTAGTAGAACCATCATCTATATAAATACGCATTTGAAGCCTCTAATTGTTAATGTGATGCATCTGAGATTTATTTGATGCGATATTGAGTATATTTGTAATTTTAACAGTGGAAGTTGAGTGTCGCAAGAGGTTGGTGTGAGATTAATTTGAGAAATATCAGGGTGTAAAAATCATAATGAAAATGAAAATATATCATTTAGATGTTGGTGTGATGCATAACTGAGGTTTATATGAGGCTTATTCTGTGTGGTATTACTGTGTGAGGATTAATTGAGGTATATCTGATATGTGTAGATATACCTCGATACCTTGACTGTGAATGTGTATCACAAAGGCGGCAATGCTGAGGGGAAAAGTTTTGCGATCAAATCATTAGTATTATTTATCAAACTTTCACTTTTAAATAATAGATGCATTGTGCCTTTTTTGTACCACTTAACGATGAAAAATTCAGTTTCAAAATTTTTATTATTAGTTCGCACATTATCAGATATATATAGCCCTACACTATTTTGAAATTCGTGAATTGGTTTTTTTTGTAAGATGCAAAATATTCTAACTAGATCGTTAACGGTGTCAGTCTTATTAAATCTAGTTGAATACTTACCAACTGAAACAGCATTATCCATTATTATTTTTTTGCCAAGATAGCGAGGATTATTACTCTTGTAATCCCATGAGACAGATTGCAACGCATCCATCAATCCATTCTTAAATGAATCAGCTTTGTTAGCGCTTAAACTTGTAAAAGTGCTTAATGCATTCTCAAAGTTGAATATAGGCGATTTCATATCGTAAAGGTCGTAATGTAACTTTTCTATTTGTTTATTGCTCATGATTGTTTTGATACCAGATTTATCAATAAACATTTTCCATATCTTTCTGTCTAACCAAAGTTCAAACCGTGTTCTGTTATCATCATCATTAGTATTTCTAGGGTATTGCAAATCAATTAAATCGTCCTCTATGCATTGGTGAGGAAAATGATTGTTGGTATTGGGGATTGTTTTTAATATTTCGATAGCCTCTGCTGCTTTAGAGAGTGATTCTTTATATAGGATAATAGCATGTTCTCGGATTGCAATTACTCTGTCTATCTCAATTGATTCGATGATATTAGTATTGGTATTAAGGTTCATTAATAAAATCCAATTTAATTTTTTATATGGCATACGTTAGGCGAGAAAAAATAGAAGTAGTACCATATCAAGCAAATAACAATAAAGATATATATTTGTCAAAGTGAAAACTTCATTATTTAATTAAAAATGAATAATTATGATTTAATTTAACTCTGTTAATTTGGTAATTAATTGTATAATGAATTCTTGTGTTTATATAAGTGGTGATATTGTATTTATTATTTTTACAAAAATATTGCTTTCAGCTTTGTACGAATATATTATTAATTCTCAAATATAATTAATTACCACAGCTAATAATAATTAAACGAGGATGAGTCATGAATACCTATAATGTATCGTATAAGGTTAATCTTAATAACAATAACTATGCTCTAGCTTCATTTGATGTACAAGCAAAGTCTGAAAAGGAAGCGCGTAGAATAATAAGCAAGTCGAATATAGGTGTTGAAGAATATACTGTTACTGAGAAAGGCTTTTTCTCGGTAACGTGGTGTGCTGAAGATATTCATGCAAGTATTGTTTCCGGTTGGGATAGTGAAACAGAATTAGATGAATTTAATAAAACTGATCTTGATGTTTTCTATTTTAATTTAAGTGATGATGATAAAAAGAATTTTTGTTTAGATGTATTGGAGGCACTTAAAAACAACCATGATTGTAATTACGGTATTAATTGGGATGTAATTAAAATATCAGCAGATTCAAGTATGGATATATGGAAAAGATTAATTAATTAAGATTCAATATTAAATTACAGAAAAATAGTCAGAGCTTATTGTGTCTGGCTATCTTCCCCAAAGGGAAAGCCTCTACTTATTCGTAAAATACTGCACAAAATGGCTGAAAAAAGTGAATGGATGCAAGTAGTGGCTTTTTAATATCATATATGCTTCGTCTAAGCGATTCTGAGCCACTTTAGCCTGTACGCTAATGTTATCCACGATGATGTGTGGAAGTCCTCTCAAAATCGCCCCTACGCTGTTTTTAAAGACAGGGAAAGGATCGCCTACGGCTCACAGTACCCCCTAAAAGATCGCCTACGGCTCACAGTAAACAAAAAAAACATAAAAATCAGCGAGTAACACCGATAACCGTTTTTCTTGTGCCCTTTTTCAAATGTGTAATTCTCATTTTCAATGATTTAGTAATATTTTTGGTTTGCTTAATGTCAGCCCTGATAATTTTAAACTTATCCTCGTATTTTTGAATAAGTTGGCGTACTTCATCAGACCGAATTGAAAAATAGCGTATGTCAAAATCGCCATTACCTGTGGTTGGAGCATTACGCATAGAGCCAACTTTTTTAGTCGCCTTGTTCATCACAACCATTCCCCATCGAATCCGTACTGAGCCCCTGTCGTTATGAATTACTGGCAGGTATGGGGAGAATAGCTGTTTGTTATTTATTTCTTGCATAAACTGTTGGATCAGATTTACCGCATTATCAGCGCATACAGTTATTGCTTCCTCACAGTCAGCAAGGATTGCTTCCAGCTTTAGCAATAACGCATCTTCATATGATACTGACATGAATTTCAGCACTCCAGAAAAGGTTTAGAAAAAGTCATTTTAACATAAACTAATTATACCGTAACCACCCTATTGGTGACTTAATGTTTCGATTACATTAAGTCGTAACTACTGTTTTGGTGACTTAATACATGAGATACATTAAGTCACCAAAACCCCCTTGGTGACTTAATGTTTTTTGAAAATGTGCCGATAACGATTTTGGTGCAGAAGAAAGAATTGTCTTTCGTAAGCCATAAAACACCTATTTTCGACTTAATGCGAATGTTATTAATTTCTTTGGATAATAAGTATCATGCCACTAATTATTTATATTATGTAATATGTTGAATATAAGTGAAATTTTACTCCCTCTCTGTTTACGCATACTGTAAATAAATGTATAATAAATTGCATTAGTCGTAGATGGTGTATTGACGACTAATGTATGTCTTACTATAATTTATACTGATATATACGTATATGCTCAAAATAAGTGAGGGGAGGATGAAACGCTTTCTTCTGTTTTTAAGCATTTTTAATGCTGCGATTTGCGAGGCTGCTGTTGTAGATTTAACTAATACCTCGTGGGAAAAGCACGCTAAACAATGTAACCTCGATCCGCTTTTACTCTATGCTATTGCTCTTAAAGAGAGCTCCCATAGAACAGGCGATAAATCCTTTGTTGCACCCCATCGCTATGCTTTAAATAACCCAATTATGGGCTCTTATTATCCGGTGAACCGAGATGATGCTGTCCGAAAAGTGCGGGAATATGTAAGCGTTTCAGCATTGACTGATATCGGTATTAAACAAATTAATTGGCGTTGGAACGGTAGTAATTATGTTTCTGACCCTGCTGAGTTATTAGATGTAGATAAGAACATTGAGTTATCAGCGAAGGTCTTGTGTCGAGCGATTGAACTATCTCCAAATGATATAGCGCAAGCCATCGGTAATTATCACACACCAAATCCAGCGTTAAAGAACAAAGCTAAAGAATATGGTGAATCAGTTCTGCTCATATGGAAAAGATTGAAAGAAAATGAACAATAAAATAAATTGCTACAACACTGAAATGACTGATGTACTTTTCAGTTTATTAAGTAATTCTGAAAGAGTTGATAATAATCCATTTGTGATCGTCAATTCTGACAAAACCTGTTTTGTTGAAGATTTTTCCATTATGAGAGATTTTTTCAGTGGATTGAAAGTGCCTGCTTATATATTAAGCTACAAAGAGGATTCTCAGTCTTTATATACTAAGAAAGACCCAAATTTTAAAAAATCTCTGTTGGATGTTTCATTTTTGCGTTTAACAATGCTAATTGAATCAGCAATTATTAACAGCATGTCTGGCACAGATACTAATCATTTCTTTTGGTTTAATGATTGTCAGTCATACAATACAATTAATAAGTTTTCTTTTAAGGAAATACTGTTTTCTTTGTATTCAAAGCAAATAAATATTTCTCCAATTTACAGACCTTCGATTATATCAACTAGATTAGTCGATAGTGATGGTTATCATAAAAAATATGATGATGTATTATTCTATCTTAAATTTAGAGCGCGCTTATGTGGAAAGGTGTTTAAATGAAATTAACTATTGCGCCAGAAGGTTATCAATTAGCAATTGATATGATAAAACTTGGATTTAGAAAGAATGTAATATTGTCTGAGATTCCAGCAATATCTCCACGTATGTATGGATGTTTACGAAATGATTCAGGAATTGATAATGAGGATAATGATTTTACGTTAGGGCGACTAAGAAAAATTAGCACTATATTAGCTAATCAACATGATAAACGATCTGCAACTGATTTTTTACATGTATATTTAATGACTGCACAAGATCCAGAAAATAGATTGCAAATAGAAGAATTGGTTGGTGCTTATAAAGCATACCGCCATTTATTTAATGTTCATTGTGGTTTCTTTGATGATCCATTAAAGAAACACATAATTGATCCGAACTTGGCATGGCAAATTGCAACCAATTACCGAAATGGAATAATTGGTTTAACTGGCTGTTTTGAGTGTCGGCAGAAATATACCTATCTTACACACGAATCAGAGGATTCCTGCAATATGAAATGTCCTTATTGCTCTGAA
>NZ_CP047347.1 GCF_011045815.1 Proteus vulgaris
GTCGTTTCTGCTCAGCGAGGCGCTGTCGTTCATTTTCCTGCTGACGCCGCTGCTCAGCCCAATACTCACGCTCCTGCTGCTTAACCAGTTCCTGATGGATATTCTGAAACTCTGCCATCGAGTCATTAATCAAGGATTGAAGGTCAATCTCGTCTTGTATCTCACTCAAGGCATCACTGACCAGTGCGTTCAGCTTGTCAGACTCTTTTTCAAAATCAAACGCTTTGTCTGAAGTCGCTTTCGAGTGAGGCTCTGACGTCTGCTCGTGTTTCAGTGTCAGATTATCACGCTCGCTGAGGGCTTCCCGTAGCGTGGTGGTCACATCAATCACGCTGTTACATTCATCACGACAATGCTGAGCCTGTCGCTCCGCTTCTCTGCGCTCCATCAGGGCGTGTAACTGCGCGGGTTCAAACTGCCTGACCTGTCCTGCGCCAAAATGTCGCTCCGGCTCACGCTCAATCCCCTGTGCTTTCAGGGAACGCGCATCAACGCGGTCGATATGCTGATACCGTTCAAGATGCTTATTCTGTAAGTCAGCCCAGCGTTCCCGCTGTGCGATAAGGTATGCCTTGCGTTCGGTCGGGGTTTCGCCGAACCGCACCTTTTTTGCACCGCCCCGTTCAGGGTTTTTCGTGTTAGCCCGTTTAAAATATTGCTGCGGGTCACGCTCGATACCGTCATTAAGCCGTTCAGAAAACATAATATGCGCGTGCGGTTGTTCGCCGCCTTCAATCGCCGCTCTGGGGTTATGAATGGCAAATTGATAAGCGTGCCGGTCGCCAATTTCCTGTTGAACAAAATCGCGAACCAGTTCAAGGCGTTGTGCGGGTGTCAATTCACGTGGCAGGGCAATTTCAATTTCGCGGTAGGTACAGCCGTTGGCACGTTCAAACGTGTCAGCGGCTTTCCAAAACTCGGACGGTTTATGCGCTGCCCATGCGGGCATATTGCCGGACTCTTGGTGCTCAAGGTCGTTGTCTTTTTCACGGGCATATTTTCCCTCACGCGCAATATAATCGGCATGGGAAGCGGCTTTGCCTTTCCCGCCGGTTTTAACGCTGAGATGATAAGATGCCATGCTGTTTTCGCCCGCTGCAAGCGCGCACCGTTTCTGAACGAAGTGAAGAAACGTCTAAGTGCGCCCTATCAATAAAAAGGATGATAGGGATTGTAGTGGAATTTGACCTGAGTTGCCAATCATGAGCATAATTATTTCATTCTAAAAACAGCATGAGTGGTAAAGATGAAAAACGAAAAACAGGCTAAATGGGTGGCAGACAGAGTGCAATATATCCGTGGTTTAAAATCACCGAATGAGGCACAACGCTTATTGGTGATTTTGCACGATAAAGCGGATAAAACCGCCCAAGAAATAAAAACGCTCTCATTGTTAATTCAGGCGGAGCGGGCAGCAGAAAAAGCACAGGAAGCCCGCACAAAGGTGATGAATCTTATTCAAGCAGAGAAGCGTGCAGAAGCCAAAGCTGCCCGTAAAGCGCGTGACCATGCCCTTTATCAATCAGCGGGATTACTCATTATGGCAGGGTTAGTGGACAGTCAAACGGGTAAACCGGTAGATGACCCCGCAAAACTACTGGGTGCATTAGTCAGCTTGCATGAATTATCCCGTGACAATCCCAAATGGGAAGAATGGAAATTGAAGGGGCAAGCATTACTCAATCAGAAAAAGGAAGATTAGAACAGGGTGTTAATACCCTCTAAAACGCCACAGGAAGTCCGTGACGAGGTTTTATTGGCTCGATAATGGAATTTATCACCCAATGCTGAAAACGCGACACAGAAGCTCATACAGCCCCATCCTGATTGAGCCGTGAGCGAAGCGAACACAATGACACGGAAAAAACAGCGGCACAGTGGCTGGATGGTCGGAGACAAAAGAAAGGGACAGCGAGTTGCCCGAGCAAAGCGAGGGAGCTACTAGAGGTGTTTTAGGTTTGTCTTGAAAAGGAGCAAACGTTGTTTGCGACATCCTTTTAACTACGGCAAATCGACGGCAGTTTTCTGATTTATCCACAGGGCTGGGATCTATTCTTTTTTATCTTTTATTCTTTCTTTATTCTAGCGTTTTTATTTCATTGATTTTAAACATAAAAAAAACACAAAGGTGATACGAAAATCATAAAAGGTGATACGAAAATCATAAAATAAACCTCAAAGGTGATACGAAAATCATAATATTCACAAAAAACACAAAAAAGTGATTGATTATAAATTAATATCACCTTTATGATTGGTGATATTAATTCTTTCAATATAACCGAGGTGTTGATGTCTGAGCTTGTTGTGTTCAAAGCAAATGAATTGGCAGTTAGTCGCTATGACCTAACAGAGCATGAAACTAAATTGATATTATGTTGCGTTGCTCTATTAAATCCAACGTTAGATACCCCGTCGAGAGCAGATAGAACAGTGTCTTTCACTTATCAGCAATATGCAAAGATGATGGGCTTATCACCAGATAATGCATATCACCGCTTAAATAAAGCGACTAGTGAGTTAATGACAAGAACCGTAGAAATAATCTATCCAACTGGAAGGATATCTAAGCGCATATTCCAGTGGGTAAATTACGCTGAGTTTGACAGAGAAACACAATCCTTATCTTTGGTTTTTAGTGAAGATATATTGCCTTATTTGTTTCAGTTGAAAAAATTCATAAAATACAATCTGGAACACGTCAAAGCCTTTGAAAATAAATATTCCATGCGTGTTTACGAATGGATACTCAAAGAATTAACTCAACGTAAAACTCACAAAGCAAATGTTGAAATTAGCATTAATGATTTTAAATTCATGATGATGATCGAGAAAAAATATAAGGAATTTAAGATCTTTAACCGAGACGTGCTAAAGCCTGTAAGTAAAGATTTGAATACCTACAGCAACATGAAGTTAGCAATAGAAAAGCGCGGTCGTCCTGCTGACACCCTGATATTTCAAGTTGAACTGGATAAGCAAATTGACCTTGTGACTGAGCTGGAAAAAGATCCAGCATCAAAAAAAGAAGATAAGGCAATCCGTTTAACGCCTGATAATCGTCTTCATGAGGGGCTAAAAACAACATTGCATGATGCTTTAACGGCAAAAATTCAACTGACTAGTTTTGAAGCAAAATTCCTGAGCGATATGCAAAGCAAGTACGATCTTAACGGCTCATTTACATGGCTGACTCAAAAACAACGAACTACGCTAGAGAAAATTCTGGCGAAATACGGGCGGATATGAGGTATCTATGGCACTGGTATCAGTTACAGAGGCAGCCAGACTAACTGGAAAAAACAGAGCAACAATACATCGCTATATAAAGCAAGGAAAACTGTCGCAAATTTCTGATGCAACAAATACAAAAAAAGTAGATACATCAGAGCTTATTCGTGTATTTGGTTCACTAAATGCGACACATGCAACACTGTCGCAAAGCGATGCAATGCAGCACGATGCAACACCTAAAACAGATCAATCCGTTGCACTGTTACAACAAAAAATTGCACTTTTAGAACAACTGCTTGAAAGCAAAAATAACGAATTACAACGTCAGGACGAGCATATAGACAGCCTGAAACAAGCAATGCTGTTAATCGAATCCAAGCTGCCGACAACACCTGAACCCGTTACACCAGTACCAGCCAAAAAATCGTGGCAATTCTGGAAAAAATAGCCGGTTGGTGCCATTTTCACCCTGAAACCCAAACTGTCATTTTGATAACAAATAACTAACACAAAAATGGGGCTTTTTACGGGGAGAAGATAGGGAGTTTTGAGCATTTGAGGGGAATTTTTGATTGAGTGCCTGAGTCGCATTACGCTTAAGCACGATTATGTTAAACAAAGCTGATTTTCAGCTAAATTTAGGTAATAAGAATGGGTAGATGTAAACGCAACATGGAAGCATTGGACTCGTTGTAGATATTCATTATCTACAGGAGAACCATGAGTAATTTTAATAAAACCTATGACCGTACTTCGACAGGAAAAAAGCGCAATTATCGAAAAACTCAATACCGTTTTTACTGGCGTAATCCATCATGGTGGAACAGGATTTATACAACCAAAAAAAGACGGGAAGATGACAGGAAAAATCTGTTAAAGATCATCAAAGGTTGCGATCCTGAGTACATCATATGGATACCTGACAAAAAACCAGACAGTTATTTCTGGTAAATAAAAATGCCGGTAATTCTCGCCGGCATTTTATATGCAGAACTTCATTTAAGCACCTTATGTTAAATCAAATGACACATGTTTTTTAAAATTTAATTGGTTACTTCAGTCTTCAAATTGTGTGCCACAATGCTTGCAGATGCTTGCTTCAGATTTTACTTTTTCTTTGCACTTAGGACAAATAGCATAATTACCCTCTCCAACGATTAAAAGAATAATCAATGAAATCAAAGGGCTTATTACTAGAGATAATAAACACCATCCCAGAAAAGATCTATCTTTACTAGCTGCCACGCACCCTATAATTATTGATAATAAAATCCAAAATATTAACATCAATTCTCACTTTAAATTTAATCAAACTGTTATTTCCAAATTGTACTCTAGTTAATAATGTTAATTATATTAAGAGCCTATCTCAATAGGAAGTTAGAAAATAAATAACTTTAGCGAACTGAAGCTTGCTGAACAGCATCCACCGACTTTTAACGTTAATACCCGCTGTTTAAAATCCTATAGAGATAAACTCTTAATCTATTTCTTTTTAAACTCTTACACACAGTAATCACTTATCAGCAGCCATTTGTTATGCAATGCATATGCTGATAAGGAAGCTTTATATATTATTTATAGTAACTTCAATGGGTACTCCGCTTTCGAAAATGCACCTACCTAAATACTTACCCTCAACCCCAAAAGAATTTGATGCTTTAAATTTTATCTCTACAATATTTCTTCCTGTACTTTCTATACTACGACTAGTAGCACCTAAAGTTAGTGCAGGATCATACGTGCTAGGATTATTTGTTCGTTTTTTCAATTCATTATTACATCTTTCTTTTGCAACACTTTCTGATATTGGTGTTAATGAATTCTTGACAATGCCTTCCTTTAATTCTTTTTCAGATATCACATAACGTTTTGATTGAGAAGACTTATCATTGCAATCAATATAATACATACCTTTTGTTAAAGGATCTTTAGCGGCATAAACTAAAAGATAGCAAGAGTTATCATTTTTCATTAAATTAGCAGTATAAGCTCTCATGAGCTCTGCTTCTTTCTTATCCATACCATATAAATTTGGGTTTTTTACAAACCTCCCTGAAAGTTCTTCAATTGTTTCATCACGCCCTTTTGTTCTGTTATCACAAAAAATCGGGTCATCTGAAAGCCTATGTTTAATAGATACGCCATCATACTTCCAATTACTTGAAACAGATGTTCCAGCATGAACCGTACCATCTTCATGTTCAATTTTATTTATAATATCACCTTGGATAGTTACTTTTTTAAAACCACAAATTAAAACTTGAGCATTAGAATGTATGGATATAAAAAAAAGCATAGAAATGCAGACCTTCACTGCAAACCTGAAAATTATAAAACTCACGCTATGTAACCTCATTAAGATTAAACAAAAAATCTAGCTTACACAAAAATAAAGTCAAAGGAAAAATAACCAAATTTAAATCAATTAAATACAAACCATTTAAAATATTGCTTGACAGATTATTTGTAACGCGGCATAATATTAAATATATATGTTGCGTTCATGTTTTGACCTGTGTATTATGGCAGTAGCTATTAATTAACACGCAGAGGAATACATGAACCAATTTAACATCTTCGATAAAGTTTACTTAAAAACAGATAGTAATCGCCGCCCAATGACCGTAGTAAGTATTGGGCCTAAAAATGAGAATGGATGCTCTCAGATAACATGCATTTTCGTTATAAAAAAAAACGAATACTCTCATGTTTTCCCAGATCATTACCTAACAAAAATAAACAATTTTGATGAGATAAGTGGTCTTGGAGTCCAAGGAATAAAGATTCATAAAGACGAAATTTGACGCATTTATTATTTTATCTGATAAAACACATCACCATTCTTATTTGTGAATTTACTCCCCGTGACCTGAATGCACGGGTTATCATTGCAAGTGCTGATATTGGCTAGCGGAGCTTTCCGCTGCCAGACTGCCTCCATTTTCTGCATTGCTGCAATTCGGTCATAGCCACTGTCGATAAAATAAAACATCCCCCAGAGACAGCCCCCCATGACAGCAACCATTGTCAGGGCGATATAAATCGCGGATTTCCACGTATAACGTGACATTTCACGTCGCATTGCACTCACGGATTCATTAGCTGCTGTAACCACCTGATTCAGCGCATTGACGGCGGGTTTCTGCTGCGCCAATCCCGTTTGTTTGAGTTCTTTTTCAACCTGAGTTAAGGCTGCATTCACCGATTGCCTGATCGTGTCGGTCATCTTACCGGAGGCACTGTCCAATTCATGGATCACCTGAGCCAACTGTGCTGTTTGGCGGCTTAATTTGGCGGATTCCGCCTGAAATTCATCAATCAACGCCGCCACACGCTTTTCCTGCGCTTGCTGATGACCAATCAGCGCGGCAATTTTTTTAATCTCATCGTTCATATTTAATCCTGTCTATCGAGAAAATGACCAGCCTTTATCCGGCTTTT
>NZ_CP047348.1 GCF_011045815.1 Proteus vulgaris
CGTTTTGATTAGTACCACATTGGGGCATTAGGCGTTTTTTACCTAGATTTTATCGGTGAACAATAACACCTAAACTCTCAACAAGCTGAAGCGCCTGCTCTCCATCCAACTTCACTCCATCTAAATTAATTCGCCTTGCATCAAGCTCGCCAAGCGCCCCACCCGTTAAATCACAACCAGTAAAATCAGCCAAAGACCAATCAAACGATGAAAACTCCCCACAAGAAAGATCGGAGCCACGAAACACGGCGCCAGTTATCACAGTGCCATTCCAGCGATTTTCCCACAGTTCGCACTTTTCTAATATGACTCTAGAAAAATTAGCGTAACTAAGATTTGTCTTGGTTATATAAGCACTACAAAACCATGACCTTGTAGTTATCATATTCATAAAATTAGCCCCTCGAAAATCAGCTCCTTGAGCTAAACACTCACTAATTTCAAGACCTAAGGCGCTAATGTTTTTAAAATTACTCATTGATAAATCGCAGCTTTTAAAGCTAGCGTTTTTTAGTTTGGCTCTATTAAAATCACACCCTTCCAAGCTATTCCTGTCGTAAAAACTACAATCAACAAATTCAGTATCAGTTAAATCAACCCCTGAAAAATCACAATTTGAAAAGGCAATATTTTTAACTCTATTCCCCGTAAATTGATCTCGTGAAAACTTTTCATTGATAAAGTGCTTTTCCATACATGCTACACCTGGTTATTTATACAGTGCAATCATTGTACATTAATTTGAACAACCTTAAACTCTAGCTAAAATTGGTTCATACAATCCCTTTTATGTTAAACGGGCGAGTTAGTTAGCAAAAACCGCCCGTTCATCCCCATTAAAGCCCCTCGAAACGATTTTAAGACACGATCACCCTATAAAACACCCAAATCTACGCTGAAAGTTTAGAACGGTTTTGCGGGCTTCTGAGTGCGTTTTTAACATCGTGCAAACTGACAAGTAAAACGATGCGAAATCGCTGAAAGTCACAAACTTGTTTTGTGGCAAGAAGCGATTTGACCAACCGAGTAAAACGAGGGCGGTAGGCTTTTTGTTTTTATCCTGATGAGCGTCCAGCGAAGAAAGGGAAAAACAGGGGGAGCCGAAACGAAATGACACGCCCCAGCGATGGCAAGTGAACCCCAGTGAACGTGTTTCGTTTTGGGGGCAAAGCCCCCCGTCAAGCGAAGCGTCTGACCACCACATTTTTGAGCGACCAAATACAGGGGCGAAAAAAGGGGGTGGTCAGACGAACGCAGTGAGTTTGACGGGCTTGGGTGAATGGTTTTTTTCGCAGGCGTCCAGCCGAAGAAAATAGCCAGAGGGCGGAGCCTTATGTCATTCATTTTCGTCCAGAAAATGAGTGGCATTGATACTGAAAGTATCATGGGGTGCAAGTTAGTAAAACTATGATTCTACCCATTATTTCACCCGTTATTCTGCCCGTTATACCTAAATTGGGTGCAATAACGGGTAAAGTAATAGGTAGAATAACAGGTGGATTAATGGGTAAGAAATAACACAACGTCATCTTGTGTCTATCTATTATTCTGTATCTTATTCTATGTATTATTCTACCTATTACAGACGAAATAGATAAAATAAGAGATAGAATAATAGATAGGATAATACATAAAATAATAGGTAAACCTAACGTCAGCGCACCTTTTCTTCGAGCTGTTTTAGCATCGAAATATCACCTAATAACCGTTGATTTTTACCTGTGAAAAAGATGATCGGACTGACATTTGCATTATCAATACTTCGGCTTAACTGAATTCCCATCGCCTGATAATCATCATCGTTTGTGCAATGGTATAACGCTAAAACAAGCTGACATTGTTCTGGAGTTCCGCATTCTATTGCCCAGCGGATCAACTCCGAAAAGGTCAATCCGTTCGGTTTCCAGTGTTTTTTATGCCGTGACGCTAACGCCTTAAATTTTTCACGCCCTTGATTATATTTTTCTGCCCCGATCACCGGATCTTCACAACGAACCCCTTGAACCGGTCGCTTATCAAATGACAATTCCCATAAATTTAATTCTTCGATGTATTCGTAATCTTCTGGCGATGCCAAACGAAATAATTGAGACATAGAGACACCCTCCGATCATGTGTGAACGGAGACAGTATAAGGCTTTCGAGAAATTCCGCTTCCTCGACGTGAAACAAGTTCACGCCTTGCGGCGAGCGTTGCGAATTGAATTTATGAGGTTTACCAAGCTCCAGATGTAACAAAGCCCCGTGACAGCATCACAGGGCTCTGGTACTCTAAATCTTGTGCATTCGTTGCTCAGATTAGACGTCGCAATCCAATCTTAGCAACGTGAGAGGCGCTTGTCACGTTCTCATTAAATACCAGCCAACGACATTAACCCAAATGCACCACTTGATTGACTCGGACTTAGCCCGGTCTCCGAAAGGATAAACAGGCAAATTGTGGTAGTAAAACGTACCGGAAAACGAAATTCCGGCTCTACCTCCGAATCACGCTGCGGTATCGAAAGATTACAGTGCGTACCTGATAAGAGCACCAATCAACGGACTAGGGATTTCTTGGATTGCGAAGTGTCGAAAGAAGCCCAACCTAACCAAACTTAGCCAGATTAACGAGCTAAGAGACCATGACCCAATAACTGATCATGGAGAAAAGCAAAGACAAGATGAAGATGTCGCTTCGCTC